>JAQTVS010000247.1 GCA_028706735.1 Thiomonas sp. | reverse complement strand
TGCCCAAACCGTTCGAAAGCAGATAGCTGCATTCGCCAATTTCGCGGGCATCGACCTGAGCTATTTCGTCAAGGATCAGCGTGCGGTCGCAATGCGCAGCGGCGGTGCCTTCGATGGCATTCGATGTGCTGCGCCAGTTCTGTGCGTAGGCGGCTGCGCCATACGTTGAAGCGGCAAGGCGCAGGGCGGTGCTCTTGCCAGAGGACGATGCGCCCACCAGGTGGAACCCGCCGCCGCCCTCGCCAGAAGGCCGCAGCACCATGCCTGCGAAGGCCGTGCTGATGGCGAACGCCAAGCGGGAATTGCCCACCGCATAGCACGCCACGCGGCTGCGCCACTGGTCGAGCGTGCCGCGCTGGCGCAGGGTGTTTTCTGTCGCCGTCTCGGCCTGAAAAATCAGGCGCTCGCTGGACTGCCCGATCACTTCATCGGGCAGCACGTAAACCCCGCCGGGGTGCCAGCCCACGCGATCCACACAGCGCGCCAGGGCTTCGGGCCGCCGGGTCTGCACATAGGTCGCCAGCAGTTGCCGGGCGCGCGGCGCAGTGCTGATGCGCAGGCCCAGCGAGAGCAGCACGCCGCGAAACTCTGCACCGTCGGCTGCGAGCATTTTTGCGGGTGCGGCCCATTGCCGGGGCATGCCTGACGGATCGTCAAATTCGAGCAAAAGGCCCCATTCCCGGCCGTCGGCATCGCGCGTCAAGGCGGTGACTTCAAGGCGGCTGCAGACCCAAAGCGGCGGCTTCGGGCGGCCTTCGCCGTCGAGTTCGGTAAACCATACGCCCGCGCTATCGAGGCGGAAGCGGTCATGCTCAGGGGCTGCTGCTTTGCTGCTCTGCGCAGGGGCTTCGGCGGGTGCCTCTGGCTTGGCTGCAGGCTGGGCAAGCGCCTGCGCAATGGCGGCTTCGAGGTGTGCCTTCACCGCTTCAAGCCCGGCGCTTGCGGCCCAATCGTTGAAGTCCACATTCTGGCCTTCGGGCGCATCGGGCAGCGCCACGAAACCGCCCACCTCACGCGCGGCGGTCTCGGCGGCGGTGCGGCCCGGATTTTTGCCGGTGCGGGCTTCGGTTTCTCGGTCGTTGTCGCCAGCGAGCAGCAGCAGCACGCCCGGCCCGTAGTGGCTCCGCAGCTCGCGCGCCACGTGCGGCAAGTTCGATGCGTCGAGGCAGCAGACCGCGGGCCGCGCCGTGGCTTCGTGGAGACTTGCCGCCGTAGCAAAGCCCTCGCACAGAATCAACACGGGCGCGCCTTCGGGGCTACCGATCCAGTGCAGCAGGCCGGTTTTCTGCGCAGCGCGCAAGTATCGCTTCGACCCATCGGACGCGATGGTCTGCACGTTGCGCAGCTCGCCCTGCAGGCTGCGCAGGGGCACAAGCAGCGCCCCGTCAGGCGTGAAGCGCGCACCGTGTGCGCTCACGGCCTTGCGGTCGAGATAGGGGCTTGCGCCGGTGTCGCTGGCCGCGCTGAAGCGGCGTTGCGCCTCTTGCGCCGCCGTGGCCTGCGCGGCTTCGCGGGCGGCCTGCTCTTGCTGGTCGCGTGCGGCGCGCTCTGCAGCTTGCGCCTTGCGGGCTTCGGGGCTTGGCGGCGCGGCAGGCTCAGAGCGTTTGAAACCGTGCTGCTGGGCCGTGTGCAACAGGGTGCCGACAGTCACGCGGCCACCGGCCTTGATGCTGCGCCAGGTGTCGCGCACTGCCTTGGCGTCGTAAGTGTCGCCAGGTACGCTCCAGGCGTTGAACAAATCGAAACCGGCTGCGCCTAGCTCGGACTTCAGCGCCATTGCGATGCGCGCCCATTCCTCGCGCGGCAGATCGGGCGGAATGCACGCCAGCGCCGCCCGGATTTCGTCAATCGAGAGGGTTCCTTGCATGGCGGCCCTTCGTCAATGGCCGGGCTGAAAACCGCACCACCTCAGCCCCTCAGTTTCCAGAAGAATCAACGGGCTGGCGCTTGCAGGGTCGGCGTGCAAGCCCAGTTCAATCCGCTTGAACCGAGCGCGCAGCCGGTAGGTGCGGCCCTCAAACTCGAACTGAGCCGGAATGCTTGCTTCGAGCGCGGCGATTGCCGCTTCCAGCAACCGCAAGGCATGCGGGTAGTCGCGCGGATCGTTGCCGCCGGGCGCGGCGGGCGTTTGAATGGCGCGGCATTCCTGCGCAATCCGTTCGTGCAGGCGGTCTGCGGCGCGGGTCATTTGTCCACCCTGCGGCTAGCGCGGATACGGGCCGCAATCCAGTTTTGAACTTCCAGCTCAGACCACGCCGCAGCGCGCGGGCCGAGTTTGACGCAAGGGGGAAAATCACCAGTTTTCAGCCGGGCGTAGATGGCCGATTTGCGCAGGCCGACAAGACTTTCAACTTCAGGAAGGCGCAGCAGCCGGTCTGCGGGCGGTGTAGGAGTTTGGTGCATTTCAGTGACCTCATGCAGTTGCGATGAGGCCATTGCAGCAGCGGTAATGCACCGAATCAAGGAAGGTTCACGCCAAAAACATGGCGGGAAACTTCCTTAAATCTTGTTGCGTGCCCAGTCCAGAAACGCCCTGATCGGTTCGGGCGGGCGCGTCGGATCAAAAGCCTCCATCTCGCCCGCCAAGGCTTTTCGGACTGCCGATTCTTGCGGTGCGGCATCGCCTAGGGCTTCGACCAGCACGGCGTGAAATTCCAGCACAGCCGGGCCGTCGTCGTACAACGATGGGCGTTGGCCGCTAAACAAAATCACCTCGATATAGAGCCATGCCCCAACGGCAAAACGCACCGGTCTCATGGCGCGTGCTTGCGCTTCGGCGGTCACGCGCGCGGCGGTATCGGCGATCCGATCCGTGATTTCTTGCAAGGCGCGAAGGTCAATCTGCAGGGCGTGAGGGCCAAAGCGAAGATCGTGCGCGTCCTCGATCTCGTTCGCGCAAGCCTCGATCTGCGCAATCAGATCGGTCGATTTTGAAGCGATGCGCGCCAGCTCTCGGCCATGCGCGCGCTTGTCAAACACCGCGCCGTTCGCGCGGCCAATTTGCCGCGTCCGCTTGATCAGCTCGGCTCTGATCTCTTGATTCATCGCAGCATCCCACATGCCGCCCTGTCATGGGTGCCCGGCCAATCTGCCCAGGGGCGGCAGACTTTCGGCGGCCAAACCTAGGCCGGGCAAAACGGGTCAGCGCTGCGCCGCAGGCCAGTCCGAGAGATAGTGCAGTTCCCCGTCCTCGCCTAACTCAAGTTCGGCAGGATGGCTGCGGCAGGCGTCAGCCAGGCGACGGCCTAGGTCGCCCTCTTCGAGCTGTGCGCGATCCCAGAAGCCCACGCCTGCGCCGTTGCGGGTCAGCCAAAAATCAGCGCCCGCCTGCTCCCACGCATAGCCCACGCGGTTGCAGGCTTCGGTCAGTTCGGCCCGGTGCGCGTGCAGGAAGGCTCCGCAGTCTGCGGCCATGTGCAGCCGGGCGTCCTCGCTGAATCGGTCAGACCAGGGCGCTTCGGGATCATCGGGGCGGCTGTCCTCCCAGGCGGTCGAGGTGTAGCCTGCCGCGAAGGCGATCAGTTCGGGTGGCTGTGAAGTGTGTTGCATGGCTTCGTTGCGTTCGTGAAGATGCCCGCCGGGGCCGGGCGGGCGCGGCAGAGATTCTTTCGCGCGGCTGATTCCAGAGAAGCACGGGCAGCAAGGCAAGTGCAGAGAATAGATAGAAGGATTTGTCCTCAGTGTCCTCAGTGTCCTCAGTTTGTCCTCAGTTTGTCCTCAGTTTGTCCTCAGTTCTTCATTCCCGCTGAAACCCTGTATTCATGCGGCTTGCAGCGGTTTTTTCCGGTTGTCCTCAGTGTCCTCAGCCATTTTTGCGCGCCGGGCCTTTTATGCGCGCAGCGGGATGATTTCCGCGCCGATCCTGAGCCGGTCGCAGTAGTCCGCCCACTGCTGCATCAGCGCCTTGCGCTGCTCAAAATACTGCGCCCGGTTGTAGGCGCGGCCCAGCGCGTCAGCCACGGCGTGCCCTAGCTGCGCTTCGATCACTTCGGGCGCTACCCCCAGGCGTTCAGCAGCCAGGGTGCGGGCCGTTGCCCTGAATCCGTGCGCGGTCATTTCGTCGTTCGCATAACCCAGGCGGCGCAGCGCAGAGCGCACTGTGTTCTCCGACATGGGCCGATGGCCGGTAGTCAGGGCGGGGAAGACGTACCGTGTTGAGCCGGTGTAGGGGCGAATCTCGCGCAGCAGCGCCAGCGACTGAGAGGCCAGGGGCACGATATGCGGCGGGCCGTTCGCCTTGTCCGCTTTGCTGCGCTTCATGGCCTCCGCCGGGATGGTGAGGGTTGCCGCGTCCTCGTCGATCCAGCTCCATTCCATGTGTCGCAGCTCCCCGGGGCGCAGCAGCAGCAGGGCAGAGAGTTTTAGCGCCACGCGGGTCATGGGCTGGCCTGCGTAGCCCTCCATATCGCGCAGCAGCTTGCCCAGCGCCAGCGGGTCAATGATGGCAGCATGGTGCCGTGTCTGCACGGGCTTGAGGGCGTCGCGCAGATCGGCAGCCGGGTTGCGCTCGCACAGCCCCTGCGCCACGCCATAGCGGAAAACTTGCCCGGCAGCGTCCTTCAGGCGGTGGGCGGTTTCAATCGCGCCACGGTCTTCAACGCGGCGAATGACGCTCAAAAGCTCAGGGGCTGTGATTTCGTTCAGTGGGCGCGCACCTATCCAGGGGAAGGCGTCTTTCTCGAACCGGATCAGGGTGCGCTCAGCATGGCCTGCGCTCACCTTGTCCGCATGAATGCGCTCGATCCATTCGCGCGCTACCGCCTCGAAAGTGCCGGGCAGCGGCTTGCCATCAATCACCAGGGCGGCGCGCTCCTCTTCCGCCCGCTGCTGCGCTTTGCGTGTCTGCTTAGCCTCTGCCGGGTCAATGGGCGGATCAGCGGCAAGCATTGCACGCGCATCTGCATGACGCTTGCGGGCTTC
>JAQTVS010000246.1 GCA_028706735.1 Thiomonas sp. | reverse complement strand
GGGGGTGACTCCACCCCCCCCCCCCGGGGGGGAGGTTGGGGGGGGGGTGCCCACCCCGGCCCTCCCCACCAGGGGGGAGGGGGTGACTTCCCCTCCCCCACCCGAGGGGGAGGTTGGGAGGGGGATGCCCAGGCCGCCGCCCATGGGGGTCAAGGAAACTTGGGGCGACTCGGCGTTTCCTTGAGAGATTTTCGTCGGATCGGGCAGGTCCAGATCGTCGCACCACAGTTCGCCGCACAGCGGGGCGGCGGTTCCCGTGCATAAACCCGGTTTGAGGCCCAGCAGGCTCAGCGTGACCGTGGCGCGCACGCAGGCATTGCTGCAGGCGCCACAGTCGGCATCGAGGCCCGAGGGCAGGTCCAGGCTGAGTACGGGCGCATGGGTCTGGCCATTGAGTGCCTGGATGAGGGCTGCGATTGGCTCGCGCACCCGACCTGTGAGGCCGATGCCGAGCAGGGCGTCCAGATACAGGTCCGCATCAGGCAGGGCCTGGTGCGGGGCATGCGTGGTTCTTTGCAGGTGCGTGGTCTGCGCTGTACTCCACGCCCAAGCGGCATCCGCTGGCAGGCGCTTGGCCCAATCGTCCAGGGTCGTTGCGCCGCAGGCCAGGATTTGCACATCACGCCCCATGGCATGCAGATGCGTTGCAGCGACGAGGCTGTCGCCGCCGTTGTTTCCAGCACCGGCAAGCACCACGATGCGGCGCGCGTGAGGAAAACGGGCCTGCACCAGTCGCGCTACAGACAGCCCGGCACGCTGCATCAGAGTATGGGCCGGCAGGGTACTGGCTGCGCTTAATTCAAGTGCGCGCAGAGCTTGCCTGCTGTAAACCGGCTCGGATAACCGGGAGGTCAAGCGTTTGAGCATGCGGTTTTCCTCCTCAAATGAGACCCAGCATGCCCAGCACGGCCCCGGCGAGCAGAATCCACAGCGGATTGAGCCGCGTGCGCAGCACCAGAATGACGCTGAGCAGGATGAGCGCCACGCGCTGCCAGTTGGCCGCCTCCTGCCTTGCGAGCAACCAGCCGGACGACAGCAGCAGGCCGACGGTGATGGGCGCCATGCCGTCGTGCATGGCTCGCACCCAGTGGCGTTCACTGTGGATGCGGCTGTAGCGAAAGTAGGCCACGGTGATGAGGGAGGACGGCAGGATCAGCCCGATGGATGCCAGCAATGCGCCGGGCAGGCCCAGAATCTGCCAGCCCAGCAGCGCGGCGAACAAAATCATGTTCGGCCCGGGCGATGCTTGCCCGAGCGCAAGCGCCGAGGTGAACTGCGAATGGGTGATCCAGTGCTGCTCGACCACGAGGTAATGGTGCATATCAGGCAGCAAACCAATCGCCCCGCCCACCGAGAGCAAGGACCACAACAGAAAATGCGAGAAAAATGGCAAGGCGATTGAGAACGTGTGCATCAGCCTCTCCGAATGCGCTGCCAGGCGAGTGCAACAGCGAGCGGCCCCAAGGCCAGCAAAACCCAGAGCAGGTTGATGTGAAGCAGTCCGACCCCGGCAAAAGTCAGGGCGACCCAGCCCCAGTTGGGCAGATAGTGCCGAACAGCTGGAAAGAGCTTGACCGCCATGGCAATCACCAATCCGGCAACCACGGCCGACATGCCCTGCAGCGCGTGCGCCACCAAGGGAGTATGGGCGTAGTTCGCATAAGCCACGGCGATGATCAGGATGAGCGCCAGAGGCGCCGCGAGCATTCCCGCCAGCGCTGCTACGGCGCCGCGCCAGCCGAAGAAATGCTGTCCGACCATCAAGGCCAGATTGATGAGATTGGGGCCCGGCAGCACTTGGCCGAGGCTGAGCATTTCGACGAACTGGTCAGTGCGCAGCCAGCGTTTGTCTTCCACCAGAATGCGTTGCGCAAAGGGCAGCACGCCGCCCACGCCCAGCAGGGTGAGGTGATTGAACACCCAGAACAATTCTTTCATGTGGCGCGGCGCCAGAGTCGGTTCGACGGCGCGTGCGAGGGGAGACGACGATTTTCTGGCGGGAGAGGGACGCGGCATAGTGCGGACAATCACTGGGGGGGTGTCTGGCTCGATTTTCACAATGCGAAATGAATTCGACGTGATATGAAATGGATCTGCTGCATCGCGGCTGCGCAGGCTTTCACTGAGCAAAAAGTCTTTTCGTATTGCAAAAAATAAATCATAAGCTATTGATTTATTGAGAAATAAATTTATATCTTATATAAGACATAAGACTATGTTGCGCTGCAAAAGTCAACTATGCTGAACCACCGATTTTTCATTCACCTCCGGAGAAGCAGATGGCAAACCGCGAACAGCAAGTGGCACAGTTGGAACAGGATTGGGCGCAAAACCCGCGCTGGAAAGGCATCAAGCGCGGCTATGGCGCGGACGAGGTCGTGCGCCTGCGCGGTTCGTTCGTGGTCGAGCATACGCTGGCGCGCCGAGGTGCGGATCGGCTATGGAGCCAGATGCACGACATGCCTTTCGTCAACGCGCTGGGCGCGCTCACAGGCAACCAGGCCATGCAGCAGGTCAAGGCCGGCCTGCAGGCCATCTACCTGTCGGGCTGGCAGGTCGCGGGCGACGCCAACCTCGCCGGGGAGATGTACCCCGACCAATCGCTGTATCCGGCCAACTCGGTGCCCAGCGTGGTCAAGCGCATCAACAACACCCTCACCCGCGCCGACCAGATCCAGTGGATGGAAGGCAAGCAGCCGGGCGATGAAGGCTATATCGACTACTTCGCTCCCATCGTGGCCGATGCTGAAGCCGGCTTTGGCGGCGTGCTCAATGCTTTCGAGCTGATGAAGTCCATGATCGAGGCAGGCGCTGCCGGCGTGCACTTCGAAGACCAGCTGGCCTCCGTGAAAAAATGCGGTCACATGGGCGGCAAGGTGCTGGTGCCCACCCGTGAAGCCGTGGCCAAGCTGATTGCCGCGCGACTGGCAGCCGACGTGCTGGGCGTGCCCACTGTGCTGGTGGCACGCACCGATGCCGAAGCCGCCGACCTCATCACCTCCGATGTCGACGACAACGACAAGTCCTTCTGTACCGGTGAGCGCACGGTGGAGGGCTTCTACCGCACCAAGCCCGGTCTGCAGCAGGCCATCTCCCGTGGACTGGCTTACGCGCCGTATGCCGACCTGGTGTGGTGCGAAACCGGCAAGCCCGATCTGGCCTATGCCAAGGCTTTCGCAGACGCCATTCACGCCAGGTTCCCCGGCAAGATGCTGGCGTACAACTGCTCGCCTTCGTTCAACTGGAAGAAAAATCTCGACGACGCCACCATCGCCAAGTTCCAAAAGGAGTTGGGCGCAATGGGCTACAAATTCCAGTTCATCACCCTGGCCGGCTTCCACGCGCTGAACTACTCGATGTTCAACCTGGCCTACGGCTATGCCCGCAACCAGATGAGCGCCTTTGTGGAGTTGCAGGAAGCCGAGTTTGCTGCCGCACCCAAAGGCTTCACAGCAGTCAAGCATCAGCGCGAAGTCGGCACTGGCTACTTCGACGCCGTGACCACGACGATCGAAAACGAGTCGTCCACCGCCGCACTCAAGGGCTCGACCGAAGACGAACAGTTCTTCGACCGCAAGGTGGCCTGAACATACTGGAGAAGAGTGGGGCAGGCCCTAAAGGCTTCGTCCCGCCGAGGAGGCGCAGCCACCGCAAGGTGGCTGTTTTTTATGTGCCCGAACCGGGTGCACTCCTGCTCATTTCACGGCGCCGCAGTCGCTGCCAAGGCGTTTTCCGGTGACCCGCATCGTGGTCGATGTGCTCGCGCCCGCGTCCGTGACGCTGGTGATGGTCCAGTGGGAATCGAACGTCGCCGGGCCGGTGGCAAAGGTTCCGGTCTGTGTGACCTTGGCGCCGGGCATGTCACAGTGGAAAGTCCATTGCGTTTGTCCATCGGCCAAAGTGGAACGGCTGCTGGTGCACTGCTTGCCCTTCGCTGGGACGACCACGGTTTCGGGCTTCTGCCCCGGCTTGACGCAGATTTTCATCTCACGCTGCACGGGCACGGTCAGGCTGGGGTCGACATGCGTCTCGCCCTGGATGTTCATGTTCCACAAGCCCGGCTGCATGGGCTTGCCTGCGGCGTGCGCCGCAACGCTCAACACTGCCAAGAGGGCAAGCCCCGCAAGTTTTGTTTTATGCATTTTCAAGCCCTTCGTGGCACGTAGCCAGATCATCAAACCAGTGGAATCGTGTGCGCTTGAGCCAGATCGCGGTGCCGAGTTTCACCCAGACCGAGAACGGCGAGCAGACTGATGAGTGCAGCCACCGAAATGTAGCCGCCGACCCAGCTCAGGCCGCCGTGCGTCACCAGAACCTGCGCCACATAGGGCGCAAGCGACGCGCCCAGAATGCCACCGAGGTTGTAGGCGGCGCCCGAGCCGGTATAGCGCACGGAGGTCGGGAAGATTTCAGGCAACATCGCGCCCAGCGGCGCATAGGTCATGCCCATGAGGAAGAGGGCGCCACAGAGGAAGATGCCAACCCCCGTGGTGGTGGCCGAGCCCAGCAACGGCGCCAGCGTGAAACCCCAGGCGATGGCTGCAGCAGCCGAGGCGAGCAGCACGGCGCGGCGTCCCAGCAAGTCGCTCGCCCAGGCCGAGAGCACGGTGGCCCCGGCCATGCAGACAATGGCCAGCATCAGCCAGCCTTGCAAGGTGGGTTTGGGCAGATGCAGGGCGCCGATTGCATAGCTCAGCACGAACACTGCGCTGATGTAGAACAAGGCGTAGCAGACCACGATGGACAGCGAGCCCAGGATCAGCGGTTTGAGGTGGCCGCTGAGCAGCTCGGCCAACGGCACCCGCGCGGGCTTGTTCTCGGCGGCTGTGAACAACGGCGTTTCAGTCAGTTTGATGCGGGCATACAGGCCGATGAGCACCAGCACGGCGCTGACCAGGAAGGGGATGCGCCAGCCCCAGGC
>JAQTVS010000245.1 GCA_028706735.1 Thiomonas sp. | reverse complement strand
TTCGGCAGCAGCGTGCAGACCTTCCTCGACGCCAACCCGGACGGTCTCAAGCTGCTGCAGCGCATGGCCAAGCAATGGCCCTTCTTCGCCACCCTGCTGTCGAACATCGACATGGTGCTGGCCAAGGCCGATCTGCGCGTGGCAGAGCGCTACGCCGAACTGGTGACGGATGCGAAAACGCGGCAAAAAGTGCTCAAGGCGCTGCAGCGCGAATGGCAGCTCACCGCCGACATGTTCGCCGCCATCACCGGCAACACCGAGCGGCTGGCCGACAACCCCACGCTCAAGCGCTCGATCCACGCCCGCTTTCCCTACATCGACCCGCTCAATCACCTGCAGATCGAACTCATCTACCGCTTCCGCGAAGGCCAGACCGACGAGCGCACCAAGCGCGGCATTCACCTGAGCATCAACGGCATCGCGGCGGGGCTGCGCAATACGGGCTGAAAACCGCGTTTCAGGCCGGTTTCAAGCGCTGCAGCGGGACGTCGCGCAGCGCCTGCACGGTGGCGTCATAGCCAATCTGGATCGACTCCTCGGCACGGCCAAATTCGAGAAAGCGGATGTCGGCCAGCGACGGGCGGATGAGCAAATCCGGGGGCTCAATGCGCAGGCGGCTTTCGGTGATGTGCATTTCCATCACATTCACCGAAGCCAGCAAGACCTCGAACACATTGGGCAGCGGCTCGGCACGCTCGGCCCAGCGCTCGAACTGGTCTTTGGCCGGGGCGTTCGGGGCTTGCAGGCGCTGCTTGAGATCGGCCATCACCCGCCGATAGTCGGCCACCCAGCGGCTCGCAGGCTCCTGCGCGCGGGCTTCGGAGCGCCGCAGTGCGGGCAGCACCCGCCGCTTGAGCTGGCCATCCACCACGCCATGATTGAGATCGACCGCAATCACCCGGTCCGCCCCCATGGCGCGCGCCACGCTGACCGGCACCGGGTTGCTCAAGCCGCCATCCACCAGCACCCGGCCATCCACGCGCACTGGGGTGAACACGCCCGGCACGGCGATGCTGGCACGCACCGCTTCGATCACATCGCCCGACCGCAGCACCACCTCGGCGCCGCTGAGCAGATCGGTGGCAATCGCGGCAAAGGCAATGGGCAGCGCCTCGATCCGCGTCGCTGGCAGATGTTCCCGAACCAGCTCGGTCACCTTGGCGCCGTCGATCAGCCCCGAACGCGGAAACACCACATCGAAAAACGACAGGGTCTTTTTCCAATCGAAGGTCTTGAATGTGGCCTCCAGTCCGTCGGTGCGCCCCGATGCGGCAATGGCGCCGACCAGCGCGCCGATGCTGCAGCCGGCGATGCAATCGACCCGCACTCCGGCATCGGCCAAGGCCCGCAGGACGCCCAGGTGCGCCATGCCGCGCGCCGCGCCGCCGCCCAGCGCCAGACCGAGCCGGGGTCTTGGCGCTGAGGTCGAAGATGTGGAGAGAGGCGCTGTTTGCATATCGAAAGCATAAGTCCGGCGCTATGTGTGCGCTAAGACTGGCTCCCTAAAGTCCTTCTCACGCCAAACCGGCGCTGTGTTCAACCACTTCAGGGAGTTTCATCATGAAAATTCGCCACTCCATCCTCATCGCCACTCTCGCACTGACCTCGACCGCAGCCGGGATCAGCGCGTTCGCATCAAGCGCTTCGGGCAACGATGCCCGCATCATTCCCAACGCCAAAATCAGCCTGAGCCAGGCGGTCACCGCCGCCGAACAGCATGTGGGCGGCGCCGCCTCCAAGGCCGAAGTCGAGCAGCACGCTGGCAAGGCAGTGTATGACGTGGAAGTGGTCAAAGGCCCGCAGGTCTTCGACGTGAAGATCAGCCCCGAACATGGCACGGTCATCGCATCGACCGAAGACCGCAACGATCACGACGACCACGACCAGCAGGACTGATCGCTTCAACCGCCCCCGCTCCGCCGGAAATCATCCAAGCTGCGCGGGGGCGGTCTTGTTTTGCAAACCGACAAAAACAACGCCACGCCATGCTGCATTTCCCTGCTTTCTGGAATGACCTCAATCTGGGTCTCTACACCCATTGGGCCGCTCTCGGCACTGCATCACAAGCCAGCATCGACGTGGCGCTGTTCTTTGCCGAGTATGCAATTTATGCCGCGCCCCTGTTGTTGATCTGGGGCTGGCTGCGCCACCCGGACGCGCTGCGCCCGCCGCTGCTGCAGGCCGCCGCGGCGGCACTCGTGGCGCTGGGCATCAATCAGCTCATCGGGCTGGTGGTGTTCGAGCCGCGCCCCTTCGCCATCGGCCTCGGGCCTGCGCTGCTGGCGCATGCGCCGGACAACGGCTTTCCCAGCGATCACCTCACTGTGATCGCCTCCGTCGCGGCGAGCCTGCTCCTCACGCCGACATGGCGCAGGGCCGGTCTGCTGCTGGCACTGCTGGGTCTGCCTGTAGCCTGGGCACGGGTGTATCTCGGCGTGCATTGGCCGCTGGACATGGCGGGCGCCGCGCTGGTGGGGCTGATGGCCGCACTCGTCGTCCATCTGGCGCGGCATCGTCTGCTGGAGCCCGCCATGCCTTTACTCACTGGCCTCTATCGCAAGCTGTTCGCGCCTGCCATTCGTCAAGGCTGGGTCTTACGATGATGCAAATCATTACGCCAAAGCGCACTGCCATGACGGCTCCCCGTTTATCCCGCAGCGTTCTGCTCGCCGCTCTGCTTCTGGGCGGTTGCGCCAGCTATCACCCCGCACCGCTGCCGACTTCTGACGATCTGGCCGCATCGGCAAACAGCCTGGATGTGGCGCGCGGCAAGATCGCTCTGCCCGCGCTGGCGCACTATGACTTCGATCCCGCAAAGCCGCTGGACGCCACCGGGCTGGCCATCCTCGCCGTGCTCAACAACCCGCAGCTCAAAGCCGAGCGGGCGCGCTTGGGCGTGGCCCGCGCACAGGCCTTCGACGCCGGGTTGCTGCCCGACCCGCAACTCGGGCTCACGCGCGACTTTCCGGGCAACAGCGTGGGCGCGACCACCTCGGCGTTCAACCTCGGACTGTCCTACGACATTGCCGCGCTCATCACCCACCACGCCGCGCAGCGCGCCGCGCAACACACCGCAACCCAGGTCAACCTCCAAGTGCTGTGGGCGGAATGGCAGACCGTGGCGCAAGCCCGCCTGCTCTACACCCAGATCACCGGCAACACCACGCGGCTGCGCATTCTGGAACAGGAGCGCAGCCTGTTCTCGCAACGCCTGCAGCGCAGCCAAGCGGCGCTGGCGCAAGGCAATGTGACCCGGCTGAACGTGGACGCCCAACTCGTGCCCCTGCAGGCGCTCACCCAGACCATCCAGCAGATCGAACGCCAGCAGCTCGCCCTGCGATCGCAGCTCCATGCCCTGCTCGGGCTGAAAGCCGATGTGCCGCTGCCGCTGGCCGTGCCCTCTGAACAAGCCGCGCCCACCGCCGCGCAGGTGGATGCTGCGCTCAATACCCTGCCGCACATCCGCCCCGATCTGATGGCGCTGCAGGCCGGCTACGCCGCGCAGGAGCAAAAAGTCTGGCAGGCCGTGCTCGGCCAGTTCCCCGCCTTCAACCTCGGCTTCACCCGGGCGCGAGATACCGCTGGGGTGAACACCGTGGGCTTCGGCGTGAACATCAGCCTGCCTTTGTTCAACCGCAATCAGGGGGTGATCGCCACGCAGCGCGCCACCCGCGCGCAACTCCATGCCGATTACCAGGCCAGGCTCGATCAGGCCGATGCCGATGTGCGGCAGGTGCAGGCTGACCTCGCCTTGCTGCAGCAGCAGCGCCAGGCGTTGCTGGGCGCGCTCCCTGCCCTGGAGTCTGCCGATGCCGCCGCACAGCAGGCGCTGCAGCAGGGCGGCATGAGCCTGCTGGAATTCATCAACCAGCGCACCGCCCTGCTCGACCAGCGCTTGGCGCTGCAGGCCAATGCGCAACAGCGCGCCGAGCAAATTCTGGCCTTGCAACTGCTCACCGGTCTTGGCCCCTACCGTCAGGCCGCCGCCCTCGTTCCACCGTCCAAATCCAACGCCGCACCGCTATGACCCTGTCCACTCGTGCCCGCCTCGCCCTTCTCGCCGCGCTGAGTCTGCCCTCGCTATGTCTGCCCTTCATCGGCCTGCCCAGCGCGTTTGCCGCAGACAGCACCCTCTCCGCTCAGGTGCAGACCACGCGGCTGCAACGCGGCGAGCTGCTGCACACCCTGCGCACCTATGCCGTGGTGCAGGTGCCTGCCAGCCAGACACAGGCCATCACCTTTCAGCATGCCATGCAGGTGCAAACCGTGGCCGTGCATGTCGGGCAGGCGGTGCGCAAGGGCGCGGTGCTGGCCACGCTGCGCAGCGACGCCAGCACAGCGCTGGCCTACAGCCAGGCGCAGACCGCCGTTTCGTTTGCGCAAGGCGAGCGCGACCGCATGATCGCGCTCAAGTCGCAACAACTCGCCACGCAGGCGCAGGTCGATGTGGCGCGCAAGGCCCTGACCGACGCCCAGGCGCAACTGCACAGCCTGCAGCAGCAAGGCGCGGGGCAGGCGGCGACGCGGGTGCTGGCGCCGCAAGATGGCATCGTGCTGGCGGTGAACGCCGCGCCAGGCGATCTGCTCGCTGTGGGCAGCCCGCTGCTGCAAATCGGGCGCGGCGGCAGTCTGCAAGCGCTGGCCGGCGTGCCGCCAGAGGACGCGCACCGCCTGAAACCCGGTCAGCCCGTGCAGCTGACCTCGGTGTTCGACCCGGCGCAGCACTGGCAGGGCGTCATCCGCAGCGTCGGCGCGGCCATCAATCCCAAGACGCAGCGCCTTGAGGTGCAGATCGCGCTGTCCGCACAGGCCACCCTGCCCGCTGCCGGAACCAGCGTGCAGGCCGACATGGTGCTCGGCCGCTGGCGCGGCTGGGTCGCGCCGCGCGACGCCGTGCTGCAGGATGAGCGCGGCGCCTTCGTGTTTCAGGATG
>JAQTVS010000244.1 GCA_028706735.1 Thiomonas sp. | reverse complement strand
CTCGGGCACTGGAGCAACCCCTGGATCACCTACCCGGCCCGGTTGTTTCTGTTCAACGATCTGCTCGCACATAAGGTGACCTTCGAGGACTTTGGCGAGTTCGCGTCGCGCAACAAAATCGGCGACATCTCGCCCGCGTTGCGCGCCCATCTGGCCATGGACTACCCGGCCTGGGATCGCCTCATCCTCGATACCGACCGCGCCAAAGTCGTGGACAACTGGCTGCACCATCACCCCCTGCCCCGCGTGCTCTACATCTGGCTGCCGGACGACCACACCGCCGGCCGCCACGCCTGCCTGCCCAGCCCCGACAGCTATGTCGCCAACAACGATGAAGCCACCGCGCAGGTCATCCACAGCCTGTCCAAGCTGCCGGGCTGGAAGCACACCCTGGTGCTGCTGACCGAAGACGACGCGCAATCCGGCGCCGATCACATCGACGCCCATCGCACCTTTGCCGTCGCCGCCGGGCCGTGGGTCAAACCCGGCGTGCTGGTCACGCAGCACCTCTCGCAGGTTGATCTGCTGCGCACCATCGAAGCCGTGGCCGGCATTCCACCAATGTCGCAATGGGATGCCAACGCCCATGTGCTTTCCGGCATCTGGCGCAGCACGCCCAATACTGCGCCCTACCCCATGCTGCCGTCGCAAGTGCCTTTGCAGCGCAACCCCGGAGTCTGCCCAGCCGACGCTCCATTCCGCACCCTGCCTGAAGCCGTGGCGCCGGGTATCAGCCATGTGGCCTGGAGCGCGCCGCCCCTCGCGCACAGCTATACCCCAACCGCTCTGCTCAAGGTCTCCGGCCCCGAGCAGATGCGGCAGGAATGGCTCGCCAGCCGTGGCCCAGCAGCCTACGCCGCCATGCTTGCGCATGTGCGCTCCTTGGCCAAAGCTCAACAACGGCCCGTCTCCAGCCTGATCGCAGGCCAGGACGACGACTGAAATCGTTTCACCCGCAAACACCGTTCAAACCCATCTCACGAGGCCCCGCAAGGGGCTTTTTTCATGGGCGGAAACCGGCTTCTACAGAAAAACAACGACATCAATCTGACATATGAATTCAACAGGCTGTCACGCAGTGACACAAAAATATTCAGTTCTTTTCACACTCCTGAAACCGCCATGAAATCCCCTGTTCATTGCCAATCACACAATCAACTCAAGCGATCAAACCTCAAACTCACCTTCGCTCTCGCGCTGGCATTCGGCGCCGCAGCGCAAGTTCACGCACAAACCAGTCTGGGCGAAGTGCAGGCGCAAGGACAGACCAGCACCACAAAGCCGGGGGACAGTTTCTTCCTGAAAGCGCCATCGGGCACGGTGACTTCCATACCCGAAAAGCAGCTCAACACCATTCAGCAGTTCAACCCCGAGGCCACGCAGGCGCAGACGGAAATCACCGCCGGCCAGTTCCAGTCGCTCGATCCGACCGACTCTTTCACCCGCGGTCTGGAGAACATGCCCAATGTAGTCGTCAGCAGCGACGGCGACAGCATGAACGGCGACACGGTCTACATCAACGGCTTCGGGCAGAACCTCATCAACTGGACGCTCGACGGCATCCCGCTGAACGACAACGACAGCTACGCCTTCTACACCAATGAGTTCATTCCCACGCGCCTGATCGCGGGGACGCGCTATTTCCCGGGTGCCGCTTCAGCCGCCATTCCGGGCCTTGCCGCGTTTGGCGGTTCGGTCGAGACCTCTTCGCTGAACCCGAGCGCCAAGCCCTCCGTCTCCCTTCTTGGCGGATATGGTTCGTTCGGCAAATACAACTTCGGCACTCTGGTCAACTCCGGGCTGCTGGGCGCCAATAGCGGCGCCCCGACTTCGCTCTGGTTCTACGCAAACAAAACCCACAGCGACGGCTATTTCGACAACACGCCCAGCGATCAGAAGCAATACCTGTTCAAGAGCGTGACCCAGCTCGGCACCGGCGCGCTGACTTTGTTCTACACCCAGAACAACCAGAGGTTCAATTACTACGGCGGCTGCACCAAGGCCGACTATGCCAAGTATGGCGACACCTGCAACGTCTACCGCGGCGATCCGGTCGTCAATGGCAAACAAAACGGCCTCTCGCCCACCTACAACTACAACCAGTATCAAAACTGGCTGACCTATGCCAAATATGAAGCCACCTTCGGCAAGGTCACCGTCTCCAACCAGCTTTATTACTACCGGGGCAACGGCTACAGCGGCGGCGCCTATACCAACAGCACCTACAACCTGCTGCAGCCCAATGGGGTGTATGGCTCGGTCAAGGCGCCAGTGGGCGGCCTGTTCATGTCGCATGGCATCAACGACACCCGGCGCTGGGGCAATATTTTCAAGCTGACCACGCCCATTACCGACAACCTGGGGCTGGAAGCTGGCATCTGGTTCAACAAGAACGACACCACACACGACAGTCAGTTCATCAGCAGCACCACGGGTCAATATCTGGGTTCGGTGTACGACGAGCCCGTTTCGACCAAGCTCTACGAGCCTTATTTCAACTTCACCTTCAAACCCACCGACCGCCTGACCCTGCAGGCCGGCTTGAAGTACCTCAAAACCGAGCGCGACTTCATCGACTATGCGGCAGTCGCCAAATCCAAGGGCGCTGCGGGGCAGTACAGCTCCAGCTTCTCGACCACAATGCCCTCTCTCGGCGTGAACTACAAGGTCACGCAGGGCATCAACGTCTACGCCAACTACACCCGCAACAGCAACCCGCCGCAATACAACCAGTACTACACCGGCACCTACAACCCTGATCTCGCCCCGCAGAAGGCCACGACCTACGACGCAGGCGTGATCTACGACTTCGGCATGTGGAGTGGCGGCGTGGATGTATTCCGCGTCAACTTCGACGACTACATCCAGAGTTTCAGTTACACACCGCCCGGCGCAACCCAGTCCGTCTCTATTCTGGCCAACGTGGGCAAGGCTGTGAATGAGGGCATCGCCTGGCAGAACAATTTCCAGATCGACAAAAACTGGTCGGCCTACGCCAACCTGGGCCTGCTCAATGCGCAGTTCACCTCGGCCAAGGTGCCCATGCCGTATTCGCCGCATTCCACGATGGCGCTGGGCGGCATCTACACCGTCGGCCCGTGGCGCGCCAAACTGGGCGTGCGCCACACCAGCGAGGCTTATTGGACGGACTTCAAATCACCCATTCCGGCGCACACCCTCGCTGATGCCTCGCTGCGCTACACCTGGAGTGGCGGCGACACGGTGCGCGGCTTGGGTCTGCAGAAAGTCAGCGTGGGCTTCAACGTGAACAACCTGTTCGACAAGCGCTACATCACCAAATACAACACGGGCTATCCGGGCAGCGCAAAAGACCCGCTCATCAAATACAACCTGCCACGCAGCTATTACCTCAGCCTGGAGGCGCAGTTCTGATGGGCGCAGCACCTCACTCCCAGGAGACGCCCGCCCGTCGGCGCTTCCTTCGCAGCGGTCTGGGCGCTGCTGTATTGCTGGCCAGCGGCGACTGGCCCTTCCCGGCGGCGTGGGCCGAGCCTGCAGTTCCCGGCACGCTGTTCGCCGGGCCGATGCAGGGCTACGTGGCCGCACGTTCGGCTGTGGTCTGGCTGCAGACGCCAGGCGCGGCCGAAGTGTTCCTGGAATATGCCCCGGTTGATGCTGCGCAGACGCGCAAGCGCTCATCCATCATCAAGACCAGCGCGGCGGGCCAATTCTGTGCGCATCTGGTTCTCGACGAACTGACGCCAGGCACTGACTATGTGTGCACCGCACACGTCAATGGCCAGCCGGCGGCAGACCGCGGCATCACCGTGCGCACGCAAAAAATCTGGCTGTTCCGTGGTCCACCGCCTGATTTCACCGTGCTCACCGGATCGTGCGCGTACCTCAACGATCCGCCATTTGACCGTCCGGGAAAGCCTTACGGGGGTGGTTATGAGATCTACGAGCCGATGACGCATGAAAAGGCCGACCTGATGGTCTGGCTGGGCGACAACCTGTATTTCCGCGAGGCCGACACCCTGAGCCCGGAAGGCATGGCACTGCGCTATCGCCAGACCCGCGGCTTCGCGCCGCTGGACCAATTTCTTCGCTCCACGCCCCAGGTCGCCATCTGGGACGACCACGACTACGGCCCCAATGACAGCGATTGCAGTTTCGAGTTCAAGGACGATGCGCTCAAACTGTTCAAGACCTATTGGGCCAACCCGACTTATGGCGTGGGGGATGTTGCCGGGGTGTTCACCAAGGTCAGCCTGTTTGATGCCGACATCTTTCTGCTCGACGATCGCTGGTGGCGCTCGGCCGACGCCACCGCGCCTGGCGAACGTGGCAAAGTCATGTTCGGCCCGGCGCAGATGCGTTGGCTGCGCAATGCGCTGCTGTTCTCGCGCGCCCGTTTCAAAATCATTGCGGCAGGTGGCCAGTTCTTCAACGACGACGATGCCTATGAAGGCTGGAACCAGTTTCCCGTCGAGCGTGCCGAGTTTCTGGGCTGGCTGCAGCAGTACCGCGTGCCCGGCGTGCTGTTTCTATCAGGCGACCGGCACATCACCGAACTGATCAGATACCCACGCCCTGCCTACAGCGGCAAACGCGATTACCCCTTGGTCGAATTCACCTGCTCACCGCTGAATTCTGGGCCTGCCAAAGGCGATGACGACCCCAACCGAGTACCCGGCACACTGGTCACGGAGCGCAACTATGGCGTGCTCAAGTTCAGTGGCGATGGCAAGAACCGTAGCCTGGAACTGGTGACCAAGAGCGTCGAGGGCAAGGTACTCTGGTCACACAAGCTCGGGCTGTCCGATTTGGGCTGGATCTGAGCGCCCCCAGGGCCGGGCACTCCCCACCCCATCCCTCCCCGCGTGCGGGGAGGGAGTGATCTCACCTCCCCCACGGCGTGGGGGAGGTCGGGAGGGGGATGGCCCAGCCCCCCCCCCCGAGGGGGATGAGAAAACTTGGGGCGACCCGG
>JAQTVS010000243.1 GCA_028706735.1 Thiomonas sp. | reverse complement strand
CGCTATACTGCGCAGCTTGTTTCGAGATGGCGCTTTAGCTCAGTCGGTTAGAGCGACGGAATCATAATCCGCAGGTCCGGGGTTCGAATCCCTGAAGCGCCACCAAAGTTTCAAACCCGTTTCAAACCCGTTTCAAACCCGTTTCAAACCCGTTTCAAGCCCATCAAGCCAACATAGAGTCCGATCCGGACTCCTCGCGCCAAATGTTGTGGGCGCTGGAAAAGCCCATGCGATGTTGCGTGGGCTTTTTTTGTTTTGCGCGCTTGCAAACTGACATCGAACTGGCCTGTGTCCAAGGAGCCTGCATTGAAGCCTCAACCGTTGACCCGTCGGATCGCTGTTCAAGCCGCCCTGGGTGTGGCGCTGTGCCTGGGCGGCCTGGGCGCGGCTCACGCGCAAATGAACTACCCGATGGGCAGCCTTCTGGGCAATGCGAGCTTCGGCGCGTTTCCGCAGGTCAGCATCAATTGCACCGACTACACCCTGGGCCCGGGGGCGCGGGTGCTCAGTCCGCTGCGGCGCATCATTCCCCATCAGCAGCTCGGCGGCATTCAAAGCCCGGTGGTGTTTCAGACCGATGCGATGGGCAATGTGTTTCGCATCTGGCTGGTGAAGCCTGAAGCTGCGGCCCAGCTACAGGTGCCGCGGGCGCCTGGCCAGTGCGGTCTGTTTTTCAGCAATTGAACACGGCGTGACGCGATGAAAAAGGTTTACATCAAGACATTCGGCTGCCAGATGAACGCGTATGACTCGGCCAAGATGGCCGACGTGCTCGGCGCCGCCGACGGCTATGTGTCCACGTCCACCCCGCAAGAAGCCGATCTCATTTTGCTCAACACCTGCTCCATCCGCGAAAAGGCGCAGGAGAAGGTGTTCAGCGATCTGGGGCGGCTGCGCGATCTCAAGGCGAACAAGGCGGATCTGCTCATCGGCGTGGGTGGCTGCGTCGCCAGCCAGGAAGGCGAGGCCATCATCAAGCGTGCGCCGTATGTCGATCTGGTGTTCGGCCCGCAAACCCTGCACCGGCTGCCGCAGCTCATCGCGCAGCGTGAGAAGCAGGGCCGGGCGCAGGTGGACATCAGCTTTCCGGAAATCGAGAAGTTCGACAACCTTCCACCCGCGCGGGTGGAAGGGCCGAGCGCCTTTGTCTCCATCATGGAAGGCTGCAGCAAGTATTGCAGCTACTGCGTGGTGCCCTACACCCGGGGCGAAGAAGTGTCGCGCCCGCTGGTGGACGTGCTGGCCGAAGTGGCAGAACTCGCTGCACTGGGCGTGCGCGAAGTGACCTTGCTGGGGCAGAACGTCAACGCCTGGCAGGGCGCGGCTGAGGGAGAAGACTTCGCCTTCCTGCTGGAATGCGTGGCCGAGATCGACGGCATCGCGCGCATCCGCTACACCACCAGCCATCCCAAGGAATTCACCCAGCGTCTGATTGACGCCTATGGCCGCATCCCCAAGCTGGTCAACCATGTGCACCTGCCGGTGCAGCATGGCAGCGACCGCATTCTGGCGGCGATGAAGCGCGGCTATACCGCGCTGGAGTTCAAGAGCATCGTGCGGCGGCTGCGGGCGGTGCGTCCCGGCATCTGCATCGGCTCGGACTTCATCGTGGGGTTTCCGGGCGAAACCGACGCCGACTTCGCGCAACTGATGAAGCTGATCGGCGACATGCAGTTCGATGCCAGCTTCAGCTTCATTTTCAGCCCGCGCCCCGGCACTCCGGCGGCCAATCTGGCGGACGACACCCCGCTCGACGTCAAGCTCAAGCGTCTGCAGACCCTGCAGGCGCAGATCGAGGCGCAGGCCTCAGCCATCAGCGCCGCCATGGTGGACACGGTGCAGACGGTGCTGATCGAAGGGCCGAGCAAGAAAGACCCCTCGGAGTTGCAGGGCCGCACGGAGAACAACCGCATCGTGCATCTGCGCGCTCCGGCGCGCTTGATCGGCCAGCTGGCGCCGGTGCGCATCACCACCGCCTATCCGCATTCGCTGCGTGGCGAGGTGTGCGCAACCGAAGCCGGCCAGGCCGCCACGGCCTGACCGGCTTCAGGCAACCTGGCTCACTTGATCATCAGACGCAGACTGTCCCAGGCGCGGCCAAAAATGCCGGCTTCCGGCACGGCCTTGACGACCTGCAGGGGATAGGTGGCCAGCGGCTTGCCGCTCAGGCTCACGTCGAGCTGGCCAATGCGCTGCCCGGCCTGCAGCGGCGCCACCAGCGGGTCTGGCCGCACCACCTTGGTCTGGATGTCCTTGCCCATGCCGCGCGGCACGGAAATCACCACCGGCACGGTCGAGCCAAGTTCGGCCTTGTCGGTCACGCCCTTCCACACGGTCGCGGTGAGCACAGGCTTGCCGGGCGAGGCCAGCACGATGTCGTCAAAGTTCTGGTACGCCCAGTTCAGCAGCACCTGGCTTTCCTCGCCGCGGGCGCGCTCGGTGGGCGTGCCCATGACCACGGTGAGCAGGCGGCGCGGGCCGTTGGGAAATTCGCGCTGCGCCGAGGTGATCATGCAATAGCCCGCTTCGGCGGTATAGCCCGTCTTCAAGCCATCGACCGAGGGGTCGGTGAACAAGAGGCTCACGCGGTTGGCCTGGGTGATGTGGTTGTAGGTGAACTCCTTGACCTTGAAGTAACGCGCGTAGTCGGCCGGAAAGTCGCGGATGATGTGGGTGGCGATGATGGAGAGGTCGTACGCCGTGGTGTGGTGTCCGGGGTCGGGCAGGCCCGTCGGGTCCGTGAAATGCGTGCCCTTGAGGCCCCACTGCTGGGCTTGGCGGTTCATCATGGCGACGAAGGCGCTGGTGGACCCGGCAACGGTTTGCGCCAGGGTCATGGCGGCATCGTTGCCCGACTGCACGATCATGCCCAGCAACAGGTCGTTGACCGAGACCGGCACGCGCGGGTCGATGAACATGCGCGACCCGCCGGTCTGCCAGGCCTCCTTCGATTCGGTCACCATCTGGTTGAGCTTGATCGTGCCGTCCTTCAATGCCTTGAAGGTGAGATAGGCGGTCATCAGCTTGGTCAGCGAGGCCGGGGCTTCCTGTTCGTGGGCGTTGCGCTCAGCGAGGATCTGGCCGCTGGTGAGATCGACCACCAGCCAGGCGCGGGCGTCGAGATTGGGCGCAGGCACGGTGGCCAGCAAGGCCTGCATGGGGGTGAGCGGCGCGGCAACTGCGCTGGCTGCGGGCGCCGGCGTTGCCGCGGGGGTGGGTGCGGCCTGCGCCAGAGGCGACAGGGCAAGCAGGCAGGCTGCGCTGCAGGCGGCGATCAATGATTGAAGGGACATGGGAAAATCCTGATGCGGACAACTGGAAAACCGACACCCTAGCAGCACGCGGCGCGAACAGGGGTGACGAAGTTTTGCCGCGCGGCTCAGGCACGCCGCGGCAAAGCTGT
Source organism: Thiomonas sp. (assembly GCA_028706735.1). Classification (GTDB taxonomy): domain Bacteria; phylum Pseudomonadota; class Gammaproteobacteria; order Burkholderiales; family Burkholderiaceae_C; genus Thiomonas. The sequence continues at coordinate 1,575 of JAQTVS010000243.1, read as the reverse complement.
CTGAGTTGCGCGGCGCGAGAAGGTTCGATCAGGCGGGTTCGATCGGACGGGGTGTCGAGCGGGACGTCAAACGGGGTGTCAAACGCTGCCTGCCCCATGCCAGCGGCAGACCCACGCGCGCAGCGGCAGCAGCAGGCCGTGAAAAAAATGTCCAGCTCCAGGAAAAACCACCACCGGCAACTGCTGCGGCCGCGCCCAGTCGAGCACCGCCTGCAGCGGCACGACATCATCCTGCTCGCCATGCAGCACCAGCATGGTTTCGGCCAACGGCGGCGCGTTGGATGGTTTGATCTGCGGCGCCTCGAAGCGCGTGACCGCCGTGCCAACCAAGGTGAGATGCTGCAACACGACACCCTGCTGCTGCAAGGCCAGCGCGCAACGCGCCGCCACCGCGGCGCCGAAGGAAAAACCCGCCAGCGCCAGCAGCAAGGCGTGCTCTTCCACGCCCATCTGCTGCGCAAGCTCTGTGCGGAAATGCGCCAGCACCGCGAGCAGATCGTCGGTTTCGCCGATGCCGTTGTCATGCGCGCCAGCAGTCTGCCCGACGCCACGAAAGTTGGGCCGCACGCTCACGTAACCCAGTTGCAGCCAGGCGCGCGCCAGGGTTTGCGCCACCTTGTTGTCCAGCGTGCCGCCGAATAGCGGGTGCGGATGCGCCACCAGCGCCAGGCCGCGCGGAGCGCCTGCGGGCGCGTCCACCGCGACTTCAATCGGGCCGGCCGGGCCATCCACCAGAAGCATGCGGGTCTGGGCGTTCATCAGCACTGGCCTCCTCGATTGGGTGGCTTATTTGGCAATGCCGGGCGCATCGGGCAGACGCAGGCGCTCAACCACTTTTCCGCCCGCCAGATGCGATTGCACGATCTCGTCGATATCGCTCTGGTCAACATAGGTGTACCAGACGCCCTCGGGATAGACCACGCAGACAGGGCCTTCCTCGCAGCGGTCCAGACAGCCTGCGCGGTTGACCCGCACCTTGCCCGCACCTGCAAGGCCGAGGGTCTTGACCGCGGACTTGCAATGCTCGAACGCCGCCTCGGCGCCTTGCGCCGCGCAACAGGGACGGGCTGCTCCGGCCTCGCGCTGATTCAGGCAGAAAAAAATGTGATGGGTGTAGTAGTCCATGATGAGGGGATCTCAGGAATTGCGGTGCGTGGGTTGGATGGCGTGCATCACAAGATAAATCAGTGCGGCGAACGGCCACAGCCAGCTCAGCCATTGTGGCAGGCCATACAAGCGGATGAACAAACCCTGGCTCCAGGATTGCAGGTTCAGCGCGTAATACGGCCCGGGCCCGGAAAAATTGATCCACGCCAGCGCCAGCAGCAGGCTCAGCGCGCCAGCGACGGCACTCCAGCGCGGCGGCAGATACGCCAGCGGCAGGCCGATCACCAGCCCGAGCGCGACACTGCGCAGCGTGGGCACGGTAGCCCAGGCCAAGGCGTGGTCCGGGCCGAAACTCAGCGCGGCGGACAGGCTGACCGCGAACAGGCCGGTCAAGGTCAGCGCCAGCGCCAGACGCAGCCGGGGCGCGCCCGGCCGCAGCAGCGCGGCAAGCAGCAGGATGCTGCCCGC
>JAQTVS010000242.1 GCA_028706735.1 Thiomonas sp. | reverse complement strand
CTTTGTCGTGCAGGCCTACCAGAAGCGTTGCCCCTTCGTGATCGACCATCTCGTCGACCTCGCCCGGCGCAGCGGCCACCGGCTGATGATCCGGCTGGTCAAAGGCGCGTATTGGGACAGCGAAATCAAGCGGGCGCAGATCGACGGCGTTGACGGCTATCCGGTCTACACCCGCAAGGTGCATACCGATGTGTCGTATCTGGCCTGCGCGCGCAAACTGCTGGCCGCGCCCGACGCTGCCTATCCGCAGTTCGCCACGCACAATGCGCAGACGCTCGCCAGCATTCATCACATGGCGGGAGAAGACGCCCCAGTCGACCGCTATGAATTCCAGTGCCTGCACGGAATGGGAGAACCGTTGTACGAGCAAGTGGTCGGCACGGCGCGCGATGGCAAACTGGCCCGGCCATGCCGCATCTACGCCCCCGTGGGCACGCATGACACCCTGCTGGCCTACCTGGTGCGACGCTTGCTGGAAAACGGTGCGAACACCTCGTTTGTCAACCGCATTGGCGACCCGGATGTCGATGTGGCCGCGCTGGTGACCGACCCGGTGGACGATGCCCGCGCCATCGCCGCGCAAACCGGCGTGCTCGGCGCGCCCCACGACAAAATCCCGCTGCCCCGTCAACTGTTTGCCAACCTGGGTGCCCAGTCCCGGCTGAACTCCTTCGGCCTCAATCTGGCCAATGAGCACCAACTCGCCTCGCTGTCCGCCGCGCTGTTGCGCAGCGCCCAACATATGGCGCACGCTGCGCCCAGCGTTGCCGCGCTCGCAGCTCCCGCCCCCGCCCCCGCCCCCGCCCCCGCCCCCGCCCACGCCCACGCCGCCCAGGCGCAAGCCGAAGGCTGGCAGCCGGTGCGCAACCCGGCAGACCATCGCGACTGCGTCGGCTGGGTGCGCAACACCCAGCGCGCTGAGCTTGACGTTGCGGCACAGCGGGCTGTGAACGCCGCGCCCATCTGGCAGGTCACGCCGCCTGCCGAGCGCGCCGCCTGCCTGCAGCGCGCCGCCGACGGGCTGGAGCAGCAGATGCAGCCACTGCTCGGCCTGATCGTGCGTGAAGCCGGCAAGTCGCTGCCCAACGCCATTGCAGAAATCCGCGAGGCGGCGGATTTCCTGCGCTACAACGCCGCGCAGGTGGCAGCGCAGTTCGACAACGCCACACACCGCCCGCTGGGCGTGGTGCTGTGCATCAGTCCGTGGAACTTCCCGCTATCCATCTTTTGTGGCCAGGTGGCCGCCGCGCTGGCGGCGGGCAATGCCGTGCTGGCCAAACCCGCCGAGCAATCCCCGCTGATTGCCGCTGCCATGGTGCGCCTGCTGCACGCGGCTGGCGTTCCCGCCGACGCGGTGCAACTCGTCCCGGGGGATGGGCCCACGGTGGGCGCCGCGCTGGTCGCCCACCCGGCTATTGCCGGCGTCCTGTTCACCGGCTCCACCGAGGTCGCCCGGCGCATTGCGCAAACCCTGGCGCAGCGTGTCAGCCCGCAGGGACGCAGCATTCCGCTCATTGCCGAAACCGGCGGACAGAACGCCATGATTGTCGATTCGTCCGCACTGGCCGAGCAGGTGGCGGGCGATGTGCTGGCCTCGGCCTTCGACTCCGCCGGGCAGCGCTGCTCCGCCCTGCGGCTGCTGTGCGTTCAGGAGGACGTGGCCGAGCGCGTGATCGGCATGCTGAAGGAGGCGATGCGCGAATGGGTCATGGGCAACCCCGATCGCATGCACACCGACATCGGCCCGGTCATCGACGCCGAGGCGCGCGACACCATCGAAGCGCACATCGCCCGCATGCAGGCCGAAGGGCAGGCCGTCACTCGCCTGGCGCGCGATGAAAGCGGCGGCCAGGGCGCCTTCGTGCTGCCCGCACTGATCGAGATCGACGCCATCAGCCGCCTGCAGCGCGAAGTGTTCGGGCCGGTGCTGCATGTATTGCGCTATCCACGCGATCAGCTCGGCGCCGTGCTGGACGCCATCAACGCCACCGGCTACGGCCTGACCTTCGGCGTGCATAGCCGCATCGACGAAACCATTGCCGAGGTCACCGCCCGCATCCACGCCGGCAATGTGTACGTCAACCGCAACATCATCGGCGCGGTGGTGGGCGTGCAGCCCTTTGGCGGCATGGGCCTGTCTGGCACCGGGCCAAAGGCCGGCGGCCCCCTCTACCTGCACCGCCTGGTGCTGCCGTCGCCGCGCGCAGACAACTCCGCGCTGGATGGCCTGTCCGGCGCGGCGATCAGCGCGGCCACGGCAGACACGCCGCCCGTCTGCGTCCAGGCCTTGCAGCACCTCGCCACCGCGCTGCGCGATGGCGAGGTGCAACTCGAAGGGCTAGATTCTGCGCAGGCCGCAGCCGTCTGCGCCCGCTATCTTGCACGCAGTCCGATCGGCACGGTCTACACCCTGCCTGGCCCCACGGGAGAGACCAATCGCTATCGCCTGCTGCCGCGCGCAGGCGTGTGGTCAATGCCGCAGACCCTGCTGGGCTTGTTGCACCATGTCGCCGCGGCGCTGGCAACCGGCAATCCTTGCCTCATCGAGAGTCCGGCGGAAAACGGCCCGATCGCCCGGGCAATCGCGGCATTGCCGCCATCGGTCAAATCCCATGTGCAGATCTGCCCTGCGGCCCAATGCGACGCCCTGCCCCTGCTCAGCGTGGTCTTGTTCGAGGGCGATGCCGACGCGCTCGCGCAGACCCAGGCGCGCTGGGCGCAGCGCGAAGGCGCGATCGTGCGCATCGAAAGCCTGCGTGCGGCGCAGATCGCGGAGGGCGCCATTATCGACCTCAGCGCCCTAGTGCATGAACAAAGCCTGAGCACCAATACTGCGGCTGCCGGCGGCAACGCGCAACTGATGACCATGGGATGAGACGGCGCAACGCGCAACCCGCGACAATGCGGCCTTACTCCTGAGAAAACGCCGGGCCGCCCCAAGTTTCCTTGACCCTCACGGGGGGCGGGCCGGGCCATCCCCTCCCGACCTCCCACACGCCGTGGGGGAGGTGAGATCACTCCCTCCCCGCTCGTGGGGAGGGATGGGATGGGGAGTGCCCGGCCCTGGGGCGCTCATAAGTCAGTAATTTAGCGGAGGAAATATGGAACTTCCGCAACTTGGGTTCATGCCAATATTGCATGAAACGAGACGGATGCACCTTGGCCCGCAACACCTTGGAAGAAATGCGTGTTCTGACGGTACAACGAATGAACGAGGGTGAGCATCCTGCCGATGTAGCGGCCTCGTTGGGGCTCAATCGCTCCTGGGCCCACAAGTGCCGAGCCGCGCGCGGAAGAGGCCACGCACTCAAGGCGCTGCGCTCGACCAAAGGCACGGGGCGCCCGCGCAAACTCACGCCAATCCAAGAGCGTCAGGACTTTCGCTGGGTCAACGGCAAGCGGCCCGACCAAGACGGCTTTGACTTCGGTTTGTGGATGCGTCAGATCGTTCAAGAGCTGGTGCTCACGCGCTTTGATGTGCACCTTACGCTGGCATCCATCAGTGCGCTGCTGGCGCGCCTGGGGCTGACGGCATAAAAACCACTGCAACGCGCCGACCAGCGCGACTTGGGGCGCTACAGGGACAATGCGGGGACAAATTGATGTCCCAAAGGCGAAAAAAATCCCACAGCATGAGTGTGGGATTGTTCTGTAAGTCGTTGATTTATTAGTTGTTTTTTGGTCGGGGCGAGAGGATTCGAACCTCCGACCCTCTGCTCCCAAAGCAGATGCGCTACCAGGCTGCGCTACGCCCCGACGAAACCGTGCATTCTACCGGCTCGCGGCATCTGTCCTCTCTTCGGCTTGCGACAAGGCCCAGTCGATGTGCTCGCGCAGCAGCAAACTCGCATGCGGTGCAGTGCGGTGCAGCGCCTTGACTGCCGCACGGCGCCACGCTGCATCGGTGCTTTCGCGCAAGCCGTTGCCGAGAGCGACCGCCAGATTGCGCTGCCAACGCGCAAAGCCGATGCGGCGGATGGCGCTGCCCTCGGTCCGCTGAAGAAACTGCGCGTCGCTCCAGTCCCACAGATCCAGCAGACCAGCTTGATCGAGGCCTTGGCGCGGGTCGAAGTCAGGCAGGGTGCTGCGCTGTGCGTACCGGTTCCAGGGACAGACCAGCTGACAGTCGTCGCAGCCGTAAATGCGGTTACCCATCAAGGGGCGCAGCTCCAAGGGAATGGGCCCGGCAGATTCGATGGTGAGGTAGGAAATGCAGCGACGGGCATCGAGTCGTTCCGGGCCGAGGATGGCCTGGGTCGGGCAGACAGTGATGCAACGCGTGCAGCTGCCACAGTGGGCGTCTGCAGGGGCATCCATCGGCAGCGGCAGGCCGATGAAAATTTCGCCGAGGAAGAACATCGATCCACCGTCGCGGTTGAGCAGCAGGGTGTGTTTGCCACGCCAGCCCAGGCCGGCGCGCGCGGCCAGTTCCACTTCGAGCACCGGGGCTGAATCGGTGAAGACGCGCACGACGCCCGGATCGACCCGCGCAGCGATGAATTCGGCCAACTGTTGCAGTCGCGCGCGCAGCACCTTGTGATAGTCGCGTCCCCTGGCGTAAAGGGAGACGGAGGCAGCTGCGGGCTGCTCAAGCCGCAGCCACTCCGTATCGCGCCATCCCGGCTCCGCATGGCGCGGCAGGTAGTCCATGCGCGCGGTGATGACCCGCAGCGTGCCCGGCACAAGTTCTGCAGGCCGGGCGCGCTTGAGGCCGTGGCGTTGCATATAGTCCATCTCGCCGTGATGTCCCGCTGCGAGCCAAGCGAGCAGCGGCGCTTCGGCCGCCGCAAGCTCCACGCCGCTGATGCCGATTTGCGAAAATCCCAGCGCACGACCCTGCTGCTTAATGTCTTGCACCAGCGAATGCAGATGTTCGGGCGATGCGCTGAGTTGCTCCATGCTGATGATTTTAGAAACCCGCCATGCCCCTTGCCGCCCTGGATCTCCTGCTTGCCGATGAATCCGCCACCAACGCCCTGGCGCAATCCATGGCATTGGCGTGG
>JAQTVS010000241.1 GCA_028706735.1 Thiomonas sp. | reverse complement strand
GTGCAGGACGCCAGTCACACCGCGCATCGTCTGCAGACGACGCTGAACGCGGCGCAAGAGGAGTTGGTGATCTACCTGCGCACGCACCTGTTGTTGCCGCTGGACGACTTGCTGGCGGTGATCAAGGAGTTCATCGAGCCTGCGATGAGCCGCTCCGCACTGGATAGGCTGCTGCGCCGTCGCGGGCACGCCAGGTTGCCTGCGCCTGAGAAGGCGATCAGTACCCCCCAGCCCTTCAAAGCTTACGAACCGGGGTACATCCACATCGACGTGAAGTACCTGCCGCAGATGGCCGATGAGACCGCGAGGCGCTACGTCTTTGTGGCCATTGACCGAGCCACCCGCTGGGTGTTCATCGCCCTCAAGAGCCACAAGACCGCCGCGGCAGCCCAGTCGTTCCTCAACGCCGTGGCCAAGGCGGCGCAGTTCAAGATTCAGACCTTGCTGACAGACGACGGCAAAGAGTTCACCGACCGGCTGTTTGGACAGCGCGCCAAAGACGCCAGCGGCGCGCATGCGTTCGATGCGCTTTGCAGCGCACTGGGCATTGAACACCGGCTGACCCGGCCCAGAACGCCCAAGACCAATGGCAGGGTCGAGCGCTTCAATGGCCGTCTGGCGCACGTGCTGAGGTCGCATCACTTCAACCATGCGCAGGACTTGGAAAAGACGCTGCATCGATACGTCTGGCTGTACAACGAACACATGCCGCAGAAAGCCTTGAATCACGAATCCCCGGTCCAGGCCCTCAAACGATGGCAAAGCTCTCATCCCGACCTCTTCTCAAAAACGGTTAGAAATCATGCGGAACCAGACAGCTACGCACCGGCCCCACGCCGACCTCCATGCGTTCAAGCGCGGACCAGATCTCGTCACGCAAGGCGTCTTTATCGTGGTTGCGGCCCGCCCAGCGCGCTGTGCCTGTTGATGCTGTGAATGCGAGGCTTTCGGACATGGTTGTCATTCCTTGGTAGCGCGGTAGTGCGCGAGCAACTCTCTGCAGGATCACTGACCTGCGTCGGCGATTGCGCTGGGCTTTGTCAGACAGGCCTAGATTCACCATCCATGAAGTGCCCGACCTGCGTGAAAATGGCCTGGTCTCCAGCCTCGAACTCAACCTGCCCTGACAAGTCAACCGCATACATCTTGCGCACAAGACAACACGCAAGATGCGTGCCATAACCCAGCAGCAACTGCGCGGAGCGTGAAGCGCGGCATCTTGCTTCTTCCCCTTTGCCTGAGCAATTTACCGAGCTTGCTTCGGCCTGATTGGCACACCCATTGCATATCATGATGCATACAAGTTGGGAATTTCCTGTCATGTTCCGTGCGGCCAGCACCCACCCGAACCCAAACACAAGATGGAAAGCATCCCTTGGCATCTGGCGCCACACGGTTGCGGTGCGCAACGGGCACCGCCCTGGTGCCTGTTGCACCAAACCCGCCGCATCAACCCAGCCGACATCGAGGCAAACCATGCACGACACCCCCCCGCCATCCGCTGACGCACCGTCCCACATCGACATGGTTCGATGCGCTGCGACACAACTCGACCTCGCGCTCACGGACGACGCCATGCAGCGCGTCGCTGCCCAATGGACTCGCCTGCAGACCATGGCCTCCGTGCTGACAGAAGAGCCTCTGGGTATTGCCGACGAACCCGCGACGGTCTTCACGCCCTGAATCCCGGCGCATAGCCCCACCCAGCAATCCTTCCAGCGAGAAGACTTTCCATGACGACCTTCAACTCATCCTTTGCGCTGCAAGCCGCCGGCCCCCTGGCTCAGGCCGTCGCCTGCGGTGAAATCTCCGCCTTGGAAGTGACCGAACAAGCCTTGGCGCGTATCGCCGCAGTTGATGGGGCCATCAATGCCTTCACAGCGATCACTGCGCAGCGCGCACGCGACGAAGCGCGCAAAATCGACGCCATGCGCGCGCGAGGCGCCCCGTTGCCGCCCCTGGCGGGCGTGCCCTATGCCGTCAAGAACCTGTTTGACATCTCCGGGCTCACCACGCTCGCCGGCTCAAAACTTCTGGCGACGCAGCCGCCCGCCACTCGCGACGCTGTGCTGGTGCAGCGCATGCAGGCCGCAGGCGCCGTCCTCGTCGGTGCGTTGAACATGGACGAATTCGCCTACGGCTTCACCACCGAAAACAGCCACTACGGACCGACGCGCAACCCGCATGACCCAACGCGCAGCGCCGGTGGATCCTCGGGTGGAAGCGCCGCAGCGGTCGCCGCGGGCTTGGCGCCTCTCACGCTGGGTTCAGATACCAACGGTTCGATCCGCGTGCCGTCCTCGCTCTGTGGCATCTTCGGCATCAAGCCCACCTTTGGCAGGCTGTCACGCAGTGGCAGCTACCCCTTCGTCTACAACCTCGATCACCTCGGCGCCTTCGCGCGCAGCGTGGACGACCTTGCCCTGTGCTACGAAGCGCTGTGCGCGGGCGAGCCACCGCGCGCCGGCCCCTTGCCACTGCAGAACGACACCCCCTTGCGCGTCGGCTGGCTCGACGGCTATTTCCACGATCACGCCGGACCGCAGGCACGCGAGGCCGTTCGCGTGGCCGCCGAGGCCCTCGGCGCACGCGACAAAGTGGATTGGGCGGGCGTGGACGCAGCACGCTCCGCAGCCTTCCTCATCACAGCCGCCGAAGGCGGGCAACTGCACCTTGACCATCTGCGCACCCAATACGACCTGATGGAACCCCTGTCCCGCGACCGCCTCGCCGCAGGGGCCATGCTCCCCGCCGCCTGGTATGCGCAGGCCCAGCGCGTGCGTGGGCGCTTTCACGCCCGCGCTCTGGAACTTTTCAGTCGTTACGATCTGCTCATCGCTGCGGCGACGCCGGTGTCGGCACAGCCCCTGGGCAGCGAAGGCTTCGAACTCGACGGCCGCATGCTGCCCACTCGCGCCAATATGGGCCTGCTCACCCAGCCCATTTCCTGCATTGGCCTGCCCGTGGTCGCCGCGCCGATCCGGCATGCCCCGGGAGCCATGCCTCTCGGAGTGCAACTCATCGCTCCACCCTGGCGCGAGGACATCGCCCTGCGTGCGGCGAAAATGCTTGAATCCGCGGGCGTGGCCTTCGCCACCCCCGTTCCAGCCTGACCGCCGCCCCAAACTGCCAAGCACGACATGACCCCATCCGCGATCAACCTCCCAGACATCCTGGCCGAAGTCGAGGACATGTTCACGCGCTACGAGCAAGCGCTGGTGAACAACGAGGTCGCCAGCCTCGACGCCTTGTTCTGGAATTCGCCGCACACCCTGCGCTATGGCGCGACCGAGAACCTCTACGGATTCGACGCCATCGCGGCGTTTCGAGCCCAACGCCCGGGCCAAGGGCTGGAGCGGCGCATTCTCCGCCGTAGCATCACGACCTTCGGCCGCGATTTTGCCGTGGCGAACATCGAATTCGAACGCAGCAACAGCCCGCGCGTCGGACGCCAAAGCCAAACCTGGGTGCGCTTTGAGCAAGGATGGCGTGTCGTTGCCGCACATGTGAGCTGGATGGAAACAGCATGAAGACTGCCGCAACTCGCACGCGCCACGTTGCCATCAAGGCCAAGCCCGTGCCCAAGGCGGCCTCGCGCGCGGAGGAAATCTACGCCCGCTTGCGCGAAGAAGTGTTTGAGTTTCACCTGCTGCCTGGCCAGCGCTTCACGGAAACCGAACTGGCCGAGCACTATGACGCATCCCGCACGCCGGTGCGCGAGGCACTGCTGCGCTTGCAGGCGGAAGGGTTGGTGCGCGGCTATTTCCGCAGCGGCTGGGAAGTCGTGCCGATCGACTTCGCCCGGTTCGACCATCTATACGAATTGCGCAAGCTCGTTGAAGTGCACACCGTGCGCAAGCTTTCCATGCGCGAGATGGCCGCCGGGGTGCAGATCATGCTGGATGAGTTGGCGGCCGTCTGGATCGTGGAGAAATCGGCGCGCCTGAGTGATGCCCGAAAGATCTCCCTGCTGGATGAGGCCTTTCATACCAATCTGGTGGCTGCAGCAGGCAACCCCGAGATTCTGCGCGTGCATGCGGAAATCACGGATCGCATCCGCATCATCCGCCGCCTCGACTTCACCTATTCCCATCGTGTCAACACCACCTATGACGAGCATGCCGCCATCCTGCGTGCCATCCAGCGCCACAAGCCCGACCAGGCCGAACTGCTGATTCGCGCTCACATCGATCGCAGCCAGATCGAAACCCGCAAGATCACCTTGCACCGCTTGCAAAACGTACGCACCGAAACACAACACGACGCTGCGCTGTAGTGCGTCCGCCTCGTCATTTCTCTTCGTCTGCCCGGCGGGCCCTTTGAGCGCCGTCTTTGCAATAGGCGAAGACGATTCTGTTTTTCATGCCCTCCACCGCAAAAGATAAGAAAACCATCAGCTTCGTTTTGCGGCGCATGAAGCGGGCATGCATCTTGCATTTTTCTTTGCACACAAGATGCTTCCAACCTTTCTGCATCAAACTTCAAGGGACTGTTATGAATGCAAAAAATTCTCGGGTTCCGCGCGTGACTGACGCATCACGCCGCACCGCACTGAAAGCCGGGCTCGCAGCAGGACTTGTCAGCGGGTTCCCTGCGCTGGCGCGTGCGCAAGACAGCACCATCCGAATTGGCTACTGGCCCATCGCCGCCGGCATTCCGCTGTATGCGGGCGTCAATCATGACGTGTTCAAACAAGCGGGACTGCAAGTCGAAGCAGTGAAGTTTGCCAGCGCCCAGCAGGTCGTCGAAGCCATGATTGCCGGGCGTATCCATGGATCGGCCAACGGCACCGCGTCTGCCGCGCTCGGTCTCGGCGACATTGCTGAACCCGGCCTGTGCAAAATCATCGCAGCCAATCCCGCAAACGCCAAGCTGGTGCTGGACGAAGTGCTGGTGGCGGAGAAAAGCGACTACAAGACCATCGCGGCCCTCAAGGGAAAGCGCATTGGCTGCGGTCCCGGCATTCAGAACGTGACCCTGGCCAAGATCATTTTTGAAAAAAATGGCTATC
>JAQTVS010000240.1 GCA_028706735.1 Thiomonas sp. | reverse complement strand
ACATGGAGTGGAAAAGGAGAATGGCACTGCAACGCTTGCAGCAATTTGTCAGACTGTATTCCTTGTGACGCTTGGTGATTCTGCCTTGCGTGCTGCGCCGCAGCAGCCAACTTCGATCCATCAGTGCGTGCGAATGCACCAATAGATCGACACCGCAAACGCAACAGTCCGCATCATGGAAACAAAAATCTATCTGGCAGTCCTCGGGGTTCTACTCATTGTTTGCCTGGCCATCGGCTTCAGCCTGGGATACAGCCATGTGTTCCGCCCCGGCGCGGACAGCGTGCCCGATCAGGGCGTGGCGCTGGTTCCAGTGCCGCACGCCAGCAGCCCGGCGCACAGCAACTGAACCCGGCTCAAGCCGGAAACACCCCGGTGCTCAGATAGCGGTCGCCCCGGTCACAGACGATGAACACGATGGTCGCGTTTTCCACTTCGCGCGCGATGCGCAGCGCCACCTCGCAGGCGCCCGCCGCACTGATGCCGCAGAACAGCCCTTCTTCGCGGGCGAGCTTGCGCGCCATGTTTTCAGCGGAGGTCTGGCTGACATACTCCAGCCGGTCCACCCGCTGCGGTTCGTAGATTTTTGGCAGATACTCCTGCGGCCATTTGCGGATGCCGGGAATGCTCGACCCTTCTTCCGGCTGCGCGCCGATGATCTGCACCGCCGGGTTCTGCCCCTTGAGGAAATGCGACACCCCGGTGATGGTGCCGGTGGTGCCCATGGCGCTGACGAAATGGGTGACGCGCCCCTCGGTATCGCGCCAGATTTCGGGGCCGGTGGTTTCGAAATGCGCGCGCGGATTGTCGGCATTGGCGAACTGATCGAGCATCAGGCCCTTGCCGTCGCGCTGCATCTGTTCCGCCAGATCGCGGGCATATTCCATGCCGCCGGTTTTAGGGGTGAGCAGCAACTCGGCGCCGAAGGCCTTCATGGTCTGGGCGCGTTCGATGCTGAGGTTTTCCGGCATGACCAGCACCATGCGGTAACCCAGGATGGCTGCGGCCATGGCCAGCGCAATGCCGGTGTTGCCCGAGGTGGCCTCGATCAGGGTGTCGCCGGGCTTGATGGCGCCGCGCTCCTGTGCGTGGCGGATCATGGACAGCGCCGCACGGTCCTTCACCGATCCTGCAGGGTTGTTGCCTTCCAGTTTGCCCAGAATGACATTGCCGCGCCGTGCATTGTCGGCGCCGGGAATGCGCTGCAGTTGCACCAGGGGGGTGTTGCCGATCACCTGATCGACGGTGAGATAGCGCATGCGAGTCTCCTGTTCTTGAGTCCCCGCGCGGGGGCATGCCCGCTGCGGTTCATGGGGTTTTGTTCGATGGCTCGATGGCGGCCAGATCAATCGCGGCGGCGCGCCAGTGACGCTGCGCCTGATCTTCACGCTCGATGCCTTCGAGCAACTGCGCCAGCGCAGCGTGAATCTGGCCGCGCAGCCGCCGTTCGTCGCCGCCGCAGGCCTGGATGGCTTTTTGCAGATGCTGCTGCGCCTTGCCCCAAAGCTGCAACTCGGCACAGGCCGCACCCGCGGTGAAATGCGCCTGCGCCTCTTGCGGCCAGCGCCCCAGCCACTGCTCGGTCTGGGCGACAAAACCAGCGTCGATGCCCTGCAGCATGCCGCGCAGGGTGGGCATGAACAGGGCGGGTTCGGCTTGCGGGCGGTTGAGCGCGGCGGTGAGCAATTGCCGCGCTTCGTCGACCGCACCCGCAGCAGCAAACCCGCGCGCAACCGCCACCACGAGTGCCGGTTCAGTGCGTTCTTGTGCGGTGAGTTTGTTCCAGGTGCTGCGCAGGGCCTGCGGATCGTCGCCCGCCTGGCGCAATAGCCCGGTGGCGGCGGTGTGCAGCATGGCCTGCGCCGCGGCGGGATGGAGCGCGCCATGTTTGAGCAGCGTGCGCGCCAGGCGCAACACATCGGCGTGGTCGTTGATCTTCCGCGCGGCCTGCAGTTCGATGCGCAGCGCGTGCGTGCGCCGCCGCACCCCGGCAGGCAGGGCGCGCAAGACCGACAAGGCCTCGCGCGGCTGCTTGGAATCGAGTTGCCACTGCGCCTGCAGCAGCACCGCAGCATCGCGCGCGTCTTGCGGCAACTGGGCGAGATAGGCATCGCGCCGGTCATAGGCCTGGAGCTGCTGCGCCGATTGGGCTGCGGTCATCAGGGCTGCGGGAGCGAAATCAGTGAACTCGGCGGCACGCTGCGCAGCGCGTTCGGCGCGGCGAAAGCGTCCGCCAAAGTAGTCGGACATGCCGTTGTGCAAGGCCTGCGCCGCAAGCCGCAGGCGGCGCCGGGCGCGAAACTCGGCGGCAGCGCGCGGCATGCCGAACAGCAGCGACAGGCCGCGCAGCGCCAGATAGAACACCACAAACGCCAGCAACAGCAACAACACTGCGAAATTCAGCGACACATCCACCCGCCAGGGTGGAAGCAGCACCGCGACATTGCCGGAATTCAGCGTGGAGCCCAGCGCCAACAGCACGGCGGCTGCGGCCAGAATCAAGACCCAGACGAGCCAGCGCATCAGGGCGCTCCGGCGTCCAGGGTGGACAGCACGGCCAGCGACTCCAGATTGGCCGCAGGGTTGGCGGACAGGTCGAGCTGCCCGGCTTGCCGCGCCAACGAAAGCGCCTGCACCATGCGTGGTTGCCGCCTGTCGAAGTAGGTCTTCAGCGCCTCGGTGATGCCGGCCATGTCGCCGCGGTAGGCCACGGCATTGCGCGACAGCAGATCGAGCCGGGCATTGAGGATGCGCAGCTTGAGGTTTTCGCGCAGGAACTCGCCCTGTTGCGGCGAGGCCAGCAGCGCATCGCGCGAGCCGATCCGGGTAATGCCAAAGAGCTGCACCAGACTGGCGCGAAACCGCTCGAACCAGTCGCCGAGCCAGGGCGCCCAGCTTGGCCCTGGCACAACGGCAGAAGCCGCGTTCACCGCGGGCGGCGTGGCCATGCCGCCTGTCTGCAGCGGGGCGGCGGACGACACCAGGCGCAATTCATCCACCAGGGCGGCCAGGTCGTTGAGCTTATGCGCTGCCGCAGCGATGTCGGGGGTGACGGCGCTGCGCAACCGGGTGAGGTCGGCCTGCACCGCGCGGCGCAGGATTTGCGCCTTGGGATTGGGCGAACGCGCCAGCCGCACATCGGCGCTTTGCAGCGTGGCGATGAGCGGCTGCACATTGCCGATGAGCTGGGCCTGCTGCTGCGCCAGGGCGATGAGCTGCCCGGTTTCAGACAGGCGCGCCTGGTCGCGGCTCTTGGCAAAGTCTTCGTACAGCGTTTCCAGCGCCTGGCGCTGCGCGGCAAAGTCTTGCTGGCGCGATTCGAGCACGGCGATGCGCGCCGTGAGGTCGCGCACGGACTCGCTGGCCTGCTTGGTCAGGGTCTTGGCCTCGATGGAATTGGTCGTCGCGGCCTGCAGACGCTGCGCAATCTCGGACTGCGTGGCATACAGCCGGTTGTTGAGCCACCACGCCATGGCCACCAGAGCAACGAGGAGTGCAATGAGCACGGGCCAAATCCAGCGTGCGCCGGGCAGCGTTGCAGCCTCTGGCTTTTGCACCGCAAGCTGCGGCGCGGGCGGGGCGGAAACAGCCGCGTCTTTGGCGGCCGGATTGTCCTCTGCTGCCGGGGGCTGTGCGTCAGGGCTGGTGTTGAGCTCAGTCATGCGGGCATTCTAGGTTGATGCTGCCAGCTGCCGCAGTGTGGCGAGCACCGCCTCAGGCGGCGCGCTGCTCAGTTCCACCTGGCCAAAACCCGCTTCGCGCAGCGTTTGCGCAATGCGCGGGTGGATGGCCAGAGCGCGTTGGCGTTGCAACTGCGTCGGGGCGACTGCGGCCTGCGCCAGCAAAGCCTGCAGATTGCGCACCGCTTCGGAGGAGGAAAACAGCCACCAGCCGCCGCAGTTCAGCGCGGCCTGCAATTGCGCTGCGGTCTGCGCGTTGCACTCGGGAGCCAGACGGCTGTAGGCCTCGATCACCTTGACCTTTGCGCCGGCCTCTTCGAGTTTGCGCGCGATCAGGTCGCGGCCCGGGCCGCCGCGAAAAATTTGCACATGCCGCCCCGCCCACGGAAAAGACGCGACCGGCCCGGGCGCGAATGCAAGCTGCAGGGCGCTCCACAAGGCCTCGGAATCGCCCTCCCCGCCCTGTTCCTCGCGGAACTGGGGTGCAATCAACCGCGGCCAGGGCACGTCTTCAGGCTGTGCCGCCAAGGCGCGGCGCGCGGCGCGCAGGCTGCCGTCGCCGACCACGCCAATGGCGCAGCGCGCAGGCCACGGCCCAGGCAGAGCGGCAAACAGCGATGCCACCGCCGTGGGGCTGACGGGCACCGCCAGATCGGTCTGCGGCAAGGCCGCAAGTGCGGCGTGAAACCGCGCCAGATCAGGCGGCGGGCCGATGTGCTGCAGCGGAAAGTCGAGTACCTGCACGCCGGCCGGACCAAAAATCTGCTGCGCCCCTGACTGCCCAGGCACGCGGGTGACGATCAGTGTGGTGTTCAGCATGATCGCCAAGCCGGACGGAGGTTCAATGCGAGAGGTTCAATGCGCGCCGAGTTGCGCCAGCAGCGCGTCCGCGCCCTGATCGCGCAGTTGTTGCGCCACCCGCAGTCCCAGCGCCTCGGCCTGCACCAGATCGGTGACAGGGGCCTGCGCCTGCGCCCGCAAGGTGCGGCTGCCATCGGGCAGGCCCAGCAAGGCGCGCACGGTCATCTCCTGCCCGTTCAGTGTGGCGTACGCGCCCATGGGCGTGGTGCAACTGCCTCCAAGCCCGCGCGACACCGCACGTTCAGCGTGCGCGCGCAGGGCGGTGGGCTGATGATTGAGCGGAGCCAGCGCCTGCGCCAGTTCGGGACGATCGGCGCGGATTTCGATGCCCAGCGCCGCTTGCCCGACTGCAGGCAACATGTCTTCTGGTTCGATCACGGCGCGCACCCGCTCGCCCAGACCCAGCCGCTTGAGCCCCGCAGCCGCCAGCAGAATGCCGGCGTACTGCCCCTCATCAAGCTTGCGCAGACGGGTGTCGAGATT
>JAQTVS010000008.1:14143-21683 GCA_028706735.1 Thiomonas sp. | reverse complement strand
GGTGGGCGGGCTGGTGGCGCAGTTGGCGGGCAGCCGCTTCCAGGTCGCGGGCATCCCGGTCGATGCCAGTGCGGCGAGTCTCGCCAGCGCAGTGCAGAGCCTGAGCAATGGCGCGTATGTGGTGGTGCAGGGGCAGGCCGATGCGTCCACCGGAGTGCTCACCGCCACATCTTTGCGCACCTACATGAACAGTCCCGCACAGGTGGAATTGCGCGGCACCATCACCGGCTATGTGAGCGCCAGCAATTTTCTGGTGCGCGGCGTGCCGGTGGATGTCTCTGCGGCGAACGTGGTGTTCACCGGCGGCGCCGCCGCCTCGTTGCGCAACGGGGTGTTTGTGGATGTGGTCGGCCAGGTGGCGGGTGGCAGCGGCAATCTGGTGACGGCCAGCAGCGTGGCCGTGCTCAGCCACGCGCCTGATGGCGGCACGGTGGACTATCAGGGCACGGTCAGCGCGGTGAATCTGGCCAGCGGCGTCTTCAGCCTGACCGCGCAGGACGACGGCACGACCCAGGCCTTCCAGGTCACGCTCGCCCCCAATGCCGTGTTCAGCGACGGCACGGCGGCGCAACTGATCAACGGCGCCAGCGTGGAGATCGAGGCGACCCAGACCGCGAGCGGCTTGCTGGCCTACAGCCTGTCCTTCCAGGGCGTGACCGGCTCATCGGGCTCCAGCGACGGGGCGTCCACGCCAGTGCTGGAGACCAAGGGCACGCTCTACAACCTCACAGCCACCAGCTTCGAGGTCAACGCCCTGATCATCCAGATCAACGGCGTCACACCGAAGGACGGCACTCTGGTCAACGGGGCGAGGGTCGAGGTGAGTTTCACCCAGTCCGGCGGACAGAATCTCGCGCAGGAGATCAGCCTCGATCATTGAATGCGGTCCAAGAAAAACCCGGCCATGCCGGGTTGCCGCGGGTGTTGCGAGGGCTTACTGTTTGCGGTTCTCCGGGGTGTAGTGCGCCTGCAGATAGGTGATGATTTCCTGTGCCGCCGCGTCCTGGATGGGCGCGCCAAAGGTCTTGATCATCTTGTGCACTTCGGCTTCCCATGTGGCTGCGGGAAGTGGCGGCTGCTGGGTGATGTAGGTGACGCTATGGCACATGCTGCAATTTCCAAGCACCGTGTCGCGTCCTGCTCCCTGGGCGAGTTCTGCGGTGTAGGTGGGCCATTTGCCCACTTGATACGTTGCACCTGCCCCAGCGGCCATGCGGGCGGGCTGGAGTGCGCTGCCCAACGTTCCTGGGGTGTAGTCTCCGGCGGAAACCAGTCCAGGGATGGTTTGCGCAAAGGCCGCAGGGAGCAGGCCGAAGGCGATCAAGGACGTGCGGACACAGAATGTGCGGGTGGATTTTTTCATTTGCAATCTCCTCAGGCGCTCAGCACCACGACATCCTGCTGCTCGATCTTGTTCCACAGATAGCCTCCGGGATTCCACACTCCCGAGTCGGGCTGGACATGCCCTTTTGCGTCGTGCGCGCGCACAGCAATCGTCTGATTGCCAGCGGCGGAAGGCGTCCAGTTGAAGCTGTATTCACGGAAGGAATAGGCGCCGTGGTCGGCGCCAAGCGTTGCGGGCTTCCAGGTCTTGCCGCCGTCCACCGACACATCCACACGGACGATCTTTCCCTGGCCGCTGAAGGCAACGCCGCGTATGGAGGTTCGCATGCCGCGCACCAGCGGGACGCTGCCGTCCGGGGTGGCAATGAAGGAGCGTACCGGCATATTGACGTGTCCGATCGGCGCCATTTTCACCTTGCCTGCCTTGAGGTCTGCCGGGGTGGTGCTGCCGTTCGGCGTGTCGGGAACCTGGTAGGCGGGATACATCCAGAAGTTGGTGTCGGGCTTGGTGAGCGCGCGGATGAAGCTCAGGTGCTTGGTCCAATAGGTGGCGAACTTGCCCGGCATGACCATGCGCACTGGAAAGCCGTTGAGCATGGGCAGCGGCTCGCCGTTCATCAGGTAGGCCACGACGGCTTCATTCAAGATGGATTCGTCGATGTTCCACGATTTGAGGAAACGTCCTGAGCCCTTGTCCGCCGGGCCGGGGCCGTGATCCAGCCCTTCGAACTGAATCTGCACCGTGCCAGCCTTGATCCCTGCGCGTCTGAGCAAGTCTTTCAGCCGCACGCCAGTCCACATGGCATTGCCCATGGCGCCGTTGCCCCACTGGCCGCCCGGCACACGCGGCTGGAAATAGCTGCGTGAATTGCCCGAGCACTGATTCACTGCGGCGATCTGCACCGGCTTGAACTCCTTGACCAACTGATCGAACGACAGTTGCAGGGGACGATCGAAATTTCCCTCCAGCGTCAATCGCCAGGTCGCAAGATCGACCGCGTTCGGAATATCTGGCAGGTGGTAGCGCACATAAAACGCCTCGTTCGGCGTGAAAGCGCTGCGGAAATATTGCCGTGGCGTTTCAAGCTGAATGGGACGATCGGTCAGTCGCAGCAGCGGCAGCTTTTGCGGATAGGTGACATAGGGGCCGACTCCGTTCCAGAATGGGTTCGGACCGGGGCCGGTAAAGGCCGCCAGAGGCGATTGCGCCTGCGGCGACACCACGGCCAAAGCCGGCTTGAACGCCAGCAACGCGCCGACGCCTCCAAGCATTCCGAGCACATCTCGGCGTGTACTTACTGATGGCATGAACTCTCTCCTCGGGGATGTTCTGGTTGATATGCAGCCTCGGAACCCCGCTGCTTGCGGCATCAAGCACGCCTTCCGTTCTGCTTAGATACAAAATTTAAAGTAGATGACGTTTTGAAACATTGGGGCTTTCATACCTCTTCGGGTATCGACGGCCCACAAAAAAGCCCGGCAGGGCCGGGCAAAAGGGAAGTCAGAAAACCTTGATTGACTGCTGGCGTTGATGCGTCGAATGCCGTCCTTAGTCGGCGTGAGCGCCTTCGACACTGTTTTCCAGCACGGCGCCGGTCTGTGCGTCCACGCCTACTTCATGCTCGGTCTGGCCCACTTTCAGATCGAAGGAGTAGCGCAGGCCGCTGCCGCCTTTTTCCTTTTCAAGTTCCTGGTCGGTGATGGTGGCGCCGGGGAGGGTTTTGAGGGCGATGGCGCGGGCTTCGTCCAGCGTCACTTTGGCTTCCTTGGTGTATTGCGAACCGTCCATGGCGTAGGCGGAACCGGCGGCGCCGGCCAGGCCGAGAGCCAGCGCGCTGGCGAACAGAAATGCGGTTTTGCTGCGTTGTTGCATGATCAAACTCCTTGTGAACTCTTGCGAGCGAAACGCCGCTTGGTGCAGCGATCGCAAACCGTTTGCGATGGAAGGAGTGTCGTGCTCAGGACTGAGCCCAGACTGAGCAAACCGTCACACTTGAGTGACATCTGCACACAATGCCATCGGGCCGCTCGGCATACAGTCCTGTGCTTGAAGATCGACCACTGAGGAACGCGATGACCTCTTCCGGCGAACAGCAGAAGGTTTCCGCCAAGACGGATGCCCCGCAGAGCCCGCTGCGGCGCAAGGCGCTATTGGCCTTGGGTGCGCTGGGCTTGAGCGCTGGCGGAGCGGCGCGCGCCATGAATATGGCTGGCATGGCTGGCATGGCTGGCATGGGCGGCATGCAGATGGGCGAACCGGCGCCGGAAACTGCAGCGTCTGGCGCTGGCGTGTTCAGCCGTGCCTTGCTGGTGCCGCCTGAACTCCACGGCGCTGCGCAGGACGGTGCGCTGCATTACGCCCTGCGCATGGCTGCGGGCAGCAGCATGTTGGTTGACGGCTTGCGCACCGCCACCTGGGGCTACAACGGCGCGGTGCTCGGCCCCACGTTGCGCGTGCCGCGCGGCAAGGCGGTGCGCATCGACCTGCACAACGCGCTGGATCAGACCACCACCACCCATTGGCATGGCGCGCATGTGCCGGGCGAGATGGACGGCGGGCCGCAAAGCCTCATCGTGCCGGGCGGGCAGCGCCGCGTGCAGTTCACCCTGCAGCAGCCCGCGGGCTCGCTCTGGTATCACCCGCACCCCGACACCCGCACCGGCCCGCATGTCTACGCCGGCCTGGGCGGCATGCTGCTGGTGGACGATCCTGCCGACCAGCACCTGGGGCTGCCGCAGCAATACGGCGTGGACGATCTTCCTGTCATCTTGCAAGACCGCCGCCTCGCAACAGATGGCCGCCTGCTCTACATGACCAGCATGATGGATCGCATGGGCATGAAGGGCGACCGCTTTCTGGTCAATGGCCGCGAGCAGCCATACTGGAATGCCCCGGCGCAGTGGGTACGGCTGCGTGTGCTCAATGCGGCCAATGCACGGGTTTTCAACTTGGCGTTTGCCGATGGCCGCGCATTTCACGTCGTCGCCACTGATGCCGGGCTGTTGCCACGCCCGGTGCCGGTGCACAGTATGTTGCTGGCGCCCAGCGAGCGCGCCGAAATCCTGCTGGACCTGCGCCACGCGCAGGGCAAACGCCTGGTGTTGCGCAGCAATTCCGGCGCCGTGGCGCCCGCGCTGAGTTCCATGCCGATGGACGCAGACCGCTTCGACCACGATGGCTTCGACCTGTTGGAACTGCGCGTTGGCCCGCCTGCGGGCACGCAAGCGCGGCTTCCTGCGCGCATGGTGGAACTGCCGGTGCTGCAGGCCGACGCGCCGGTGCGCCGTTTCACCCTGCAGGGCATGTCGGGCAACATGATGGGCGGCATGCAGGGCAGCGCACAGGCGATGGGCGGCATGACCAGCGAGCCTGCCCATAGCGGCCCTGGCGGCATGGGTCTGGGGGAGGGCGGCGCCAAGCTGTTTTCGATCAACCACCACCATATGGACATGGCCCGCATCGATCAACGGCTGCGGCTCGGGTCAACCGAAATCTGGGAGGTGGTGAATCAGGGGCATATGGCGCATCCCTTCCACTACCACAGCACCTCGTTCCAGATTTTGAGCCGCGATGGCAAGCCGCCACCGGCGCATGAAGCGGGCTGGAAAGACACGGTGCTGGTGCGCCACCGAGAAACCGTGCGGCTCATCGCGCACTTCAACCAACCAGCGGGAGATGCCCATCCCTTCATGTTTCATTGCCACATTCTGGAGCACGAGGACAACGGCATGATGGGGCAGTTCACGGTGGCTTGATCCGGCTCGGCCTCCAGCTCCGGTCCCTGGGCTCAGCCTCCAAAATAGCCCGGCAGGATTTTTTCTCGCGTGGTCGCCGGGTTGTCGGCCAACAGGTGTTTGTCGGTGGTGACGATGATCAGTCCGGCCATCGGGTCGCCGAAGCCGTGCACGGTGGGGCGCTTTTTCGGCATGGTGCGGCCGCCCGGCTCCTTCATCAATTCGGCATGCACCGAGCAGTAATAGAACTGCAGGCCGGGATGCTTGAACGCAATCGTGTAGGTGCTGACCGGATGGCCCGGGCCGGGCGTGCCTTCCACTGCGCCATCGAAGCGCGTGCTGGTCTTGCCGGTGGCGGGGTTGTAGCCAATGATGGTGTGTGCGCCGGTGTCCTGGTCGACGAACACCACGTCCTGGCCAGGGCGCACCACCACCACGTTTTCCAGAAACATGTTGGCGCCGTTCATATGGATATAGATCGGCGTGGCCTGGGTTTTTAGCGGCGTTGTGGCTTGGCTGGGCGGCGCAAGCAGGAATGCGCAGGCCGCCAACACTGCCGCTGCGGACATGTTGCGCTTGAGGGCGCGCAGGGCGGAAGATGTTTGCATGATGTTCTCCTTGGCGATGGGGGTGCGATGCAACCGGGGCGTCCATCGCGCCGCCCTGGCCGGGTGAGTGTGCTGCCTGAAATCCTCATGCCTGTTGCTGCGGCTGTTGCCGCCGCGCCATGCCAAAGCGCAGCGCCAGCGGCGGCAGCGCGAGCAGGTTGTAGAGCAGGCTGGTGAGCAGGCCGCCAAGCAGCGCCACGGCCATCGGACCTTCGATTTCGCGTCCCGGCGCGTGCAGGCCTAGCGCCAGCGGCAGCACGCCCAGCGCCGTGACCAGGCTGGTCATGACGATGGCGGTCAGGCGGTCGGCCACTGCGCGCTGCAGGGTCTCGGCATTCCAGTCCAGGCCGTGCTCGCGCTGCAACTGCGCGGCGTGGGCGAAGATCAAAATGGCATTGCGCAGGCTGATGCCCATCAGCGCCAGCAGGGCGATGACCGCACCGAGCGACAGCACGCCGCCCACCAGCCAGGCGGCGAACACCCCGCCCGCCCAGGCGGTTGGCACTGACAGCAGCACCAGCAGCACCTGCCGCGCGGTGGTGGAGGCGGCCTGGCGCGTGGTCATCGCGCCTGCATCGGCGGCGGCGTCGGCAGAGCCCAAGCCAACGGCAGCACCCGCGCTGCTGGCGTTCGCCGCTGCGGTAGGTGTGGGCTGTCCGCTGCTGGCTTTGCGCCCCAGCGCCATGCTCAGCAGCAGCATCAGCCCGGCCAGCACGCCAAGCACGTCCACACCCAGGCGCTTGAGCGTGGCGCTGCGCTGCGCCGCCTCGCCCTCGAACTGCAGGGTGACGCCGGGCGGCAACGGCGCCTGCCGGGCAATGGCCGCGTGGGCGCGCTGCACAAAACCGGTGAGATTGGCCGAAGTGGTGGAGGCCAGCACGGTCTGCACCCGCTGCCCGCCCAGATGGCGGATGTCCGACGGGCCGCTGGCCGCGCTGATGCGGGCCAGTTGCGACAGCGGCACGAAGCCCAGCATCGGCGTGCGAATCAGCAGATCGCTCAGGGCCTGCGGATTGCTGCGGGCGCTTCGGTTCAGCACCACGCGCACCGGCACCGGAACCGCGCCGTGAAACACCGTGCCTGCGGTACTGCCGGCAAACGCGGCATGAATCGACTGCAGCACCGGCAGCGGCTGCAGGCCCCAACGGCGCAGCGCCTGCGCATCAAGGGCGATGTCGAGTTGCGGCACGCCGGGCGGCGCCTGCAACTGCACGCCGGTGGCCGTGGGCAGGCGGGTCAGCACGGCGGCCACATCCGCGGCAACGGCGTCAATCGTGTGCAAATGATTGCCCAGCACATGCACCACCAGCGGCGCGCCCGCACCACTGGCCACGGTGTTGTCCATGCGCTCGGTGAGAAAACTGTTGACGCGAAAACTGGCGCCGGCGAAGCCGCCGAGCACGCGCTCGATGTCGGCCAGCGCCCGGACAGAGTCAGCCCCCGGCTTGAGATTCACATCGAGCGAACTGCTCTGCGTGCCGGAGGCATCTGGAGACAGTGTGGCGCGGCCGGTGTGTTGCGCCACCAGCCGTACCTCGGGCAGATGTTCCAGCGCCCGTGTCACGCGCGCGCCCTCGTCCAGCGAGGCCGTGATGGACGCCCCCGGCGCCAACCGCATGTGGACGATGTATTGCCCCTCCTGCAGCGGCGGCAGAAAGCTGCCGCCCATGCCCCGCGCCAGCAGCGCCGCAGCGGCAACGAGCAGCAGAGTGATGAAGACCGCGGGCAGCCAATGCGGCAGCATGCGGCGCAGCACGGCGGTATAGCCGCGCTGCGCAACGCGCACCGGCGCGGGGATGTGCAGGCGATGATTGCGCCCGGCCAGCAGCAGCGCGGCCAACGCCGGGGTGACC
>JAQTVS010000008.1:0-14133 GCA_028706735.1 Thiomonas sp. | reverse complement strand
AGGCCAGCACCGCCAGCGCATACGCCTGCGCCAGTGGCGCGAACAGGCGGCCCGATAGACCCGGCAGCAGCAGCACCGGCACGATGACCAGCAGCACCGCGGCGGTGGCGTAGACCACCGCGCCGCGCACCTCCAGGCAGGCGGCGAGGACGACGCGCAGCGGCGCCTGCGGCTGTGCGGCTGCGGCGTTGTCGCGCAGGCGGCGCAGGATATTCTCGACGTCGATCACCGCGTCGTCCACCACCACGCCGATGGCGATGGCCAGGCCGCCGAGCGTCATCACATTCAGCGTCACGCCCATCCATACCAGCACCGTGACAGCGGCCAGCAGCGACAACGGAATGGCGAGCGAGGAGATGAGCGCCGCGCGCCAGTCCAGCAGGGTGAGAGCAATGACCAGCACCACCAGCAGGGCGCCCAGCAGCAGCGAGTCGCGCACATTGCGCATGGCGATGGTGATGAAATCGGCCGGGCGGAACAGGTTGGCGTGCAGGGTGATGCCCTGCGCCGCGAGCGCGGCGCGATGCCGCTGCAGCACGGCCTGCACGCCGCGCGTCACCTGCAGGGTGTTGGCGCCGTAGGACTCCTGGATTTTGAGAATGACTGCGGGCTGGCCGCTGATGCTGGCGCCGCCGATGGCGGGCAGCGCGGCATAGCCCACCCGCGCCACATCCCCCAGCGTGATTGCGCCGTCTGGCGTGGCGCGCAGCACGGTGTCGGTCAGCGCCTGCGGGGTGTCGGCCGCGCCGTGGCTGACCAGCAGCACGCGCTGCTCCGGCGTGGGCATGAAGCCGCCGCCGAGCAAGCCGGTGGCGCGCCGTGTGGCGGCGAGAACCTGCTGCAGGTCGAGATCAAAACGCTGCAGCGCCTGCGGATCGACCCGCACCTGCAGCGCCCGCACCTGCTGGCTGAACACCAGCACATTGGCCACGCCGGGCACGGCCATGAGCTGCGGGCGGATGTCCCATTGCGCGATGGACTGCAGCTCCATCAGGCTGTGTCGATGCGACGTCAGCCCGGCCATCAACACCGTGCCGGTGCTGGAGGTCAATGGAATCAGCCGCGGCGGCCCCACGCCTGCGGGCAGATGCACGCTGGCGAGGTGTTGCGCGACGCGCCAGCGGTCGTCCTGGAGCTTGGTGTCGGCTTCGAAATACAGCTTCAAAATGGAGATGCCCGGCAGGCTTTTCGACGCCACCTGTTTCACCCCCAGCAGCCCGCTAGACGCCGCTTCCAGCGGATTGGTGACCAGCAGTTCCACCTGCTCGGGCGACAGGCCGGCGGCCTCGGTCTGCACCTTCACCATCTTGGCGGCGAATTCCGGGAACACATCGGTGCGGGCATCGCGCACGCTCCAGGCAGACAGCGCCGCCAGCAGCGCGGCCAGCGCCAGCACCACGCCACGGCGGCGGATGCTGAAGGCAATCAGCGCCGTCTGCACACCTCGGGCGCGGGCCATCAGTCGTCATCTCCGCCGCTTGCCGGCGCCGCGTGCGGGCTGGGTGGCGGTGTCAGAACCAGTCCGGCGCCGCGCGTCACCACATCCAGCGCAGTCCATCCCGGCTGCACATAGTCGCCTTGCAGCGGCCAGGCGGTGGACACCGCGCGGGGAGCGAACTGCAGCGCCTGATGGGCAGCAGGCGTGGCGACAAACACCACTGCCTGGCCTGCGGCCCACACCACCGCACTGGCCGGCAGCCGGACGCCGGAAAGCGTTTGCGTGGATTGCACCTCGGCTTGGAGTTCCATCCCCGGCATCATGCCGTCCGCCGCCGGAGCGACGAGCACGTTGCGCACCCCCTGGAACTGGCTGGATGCCGCTGCCGCCGGACCGATGACGCGGGCCTGCACGCGGCGGTGGCCGTCTGGCAGTTGCAGCCAGATCTGCGCAGCGGGGGGCAGGGCTTTTCCGGGCGGCAGGCTGAGATCGACGACCAGCGTGCGCCCGCTCAGAATGGACTGGCGCAACTGCGCGTCCCGGCGCAGCCGCGCCGCCAACGCCGGGCCGAGCGTGGCGGTGAGCTGGGCCTGCGCCAAGCCGAGCGCGGCCTGCCCGCTGCCCACCTCAGCTTGCGCCTGCGCCGCGGCGGCCTGGGCCTGCTGCACCTCGGCCAGTGCAACATTCTGTCCGGCATCGAACAGCCCTTTGGCGCGCTGCGCCTTCAGCGTGGCGAGCTGGAGCCTGCTTTGCGCCACCGCAAGCTGCGCCTGCGCCGCGTCCTGCGCGCTCAGTCCGCGCAGCAAGCCTGCCGGGCTCTGCACCGTGGCGCTGGCGGTGAACTGCGGGTGATAAGCCGCGGGTGCGAGGCGCTGAATTTGCAAGTTGGCAGTCGTCTGCTGTGCGGCGCTCCACACCACCGCCTGCGGCAAGGCGGCACGCGCAGGAGCCGCAGTCATTGTGATGACAAGCACGCAGGCCGCAAGGCGGGCGACTGCCGGGGACACTCGTTTGAAGCGCGGTGGCATCTGGGCTGACTTTCGGTTTATTGCGTGCGCTAGGAGCCTGTCGGGCTTTGGTCGTCGAAAGCGAAAATGGGGCCCAGCGAGGACAGTTTTTGCCGGATTTGCAGACCCATAGCCCCGCTATGGGTCAAAAAGACGGTGAAAACGAGCTTGCGATGTTTCGGCGTAGCCAAAAATGGACTGCTGCGACCCATTTGCAGCCGACGATTCCAAAGCACGACAGGCTCCTAGAGGACGCGGGACAGATGGGCTGCGGCAGGCGGTGCTGCAGGCCCGGGAGGCAGGGTGGGCGATCGGGGTTGACCAACCGGCGAAATCGGTTGCTGCAGTGCGGCCTGCAGCGCAGCAAACGCCAGCCATTGCGCTGCGTGCGCCTGCAGGGCCGCGTGTTCGGTGGCCAGCAGCCGCAGTTGCGCGCGCAGGGTCGGTTGCGGGCCGATCAGTCCCTTGGCCTGCGCGGCGCGGTCGGCGTCGAACAAGGCCTGGTTCACCGTGATCAACCGATCGCTCTGACGCGCTTGGCCCCGTGCGGCATCGAGGGCGGCGCTGGCCTGCTCGATGCGGGCGAGCACCTGCGCCTGGGTTTGCTTCAGCAGCGCCTCGCGCAGCGCCAGCCGGGCGCGCGCTGCGGCGATCTGGCCCTGATGCTGGTTGAACAGCGGCAGCGGCACGCGCACGCCGAGCATCAGCCGGTTGACGCCCTGGTCGCGTTCGGCGCCCGGGGCGATTGACGGCGGGCCGCCATTCCGCAAGGTCTGCGCCAATTGCAATGCGGCTTGCGCTGCCTGCACACCCTGCCAGGCTGCGCGCACCGTGTCGCGCTGCACCAGTGCCTTGCGACGCAACCGCGCCAGGCGGGCCGCGCCGGGGTCTGGCGGGGCGGTGTCCAACCCCGAGAAATCAAGGCGCACCCCATGCAAGGCGGCATCCGGCACGCCGATGGCTGTCGCCAGCGCAAGCTGCGCGGCGTGCTCCGCGCCGAGATCGCGGCTCTGTTGCAGTGCGGCGTTTTGTGCAGCCTGCTGGGCCAGGGCGGCGGCCAGCGGAGAGTCCATGCCGGCTTGCGCCCGTGCGGCGGTACGGCCCTGCAGCGCGAGGTCCGCGTCCAGCACCTGTTGTTGCAGGCGGACTTGCCGCCGTGCGGCCCAGAGCGCAATTCCGGCCTGTTGCACCTCGGCGCGCACCTGCCAGCGCACGCCGTGCAACAACAGCCGCGCGGCGCGGACGCCGGCCTGCGCTTGCGCCGTCCGCGCCGCGCGCTGGGCGTGCGACACCAGCAGCAGGCCGATTGCAGCGCCCACAGTCCACGGACTGGGCGCCATCAGCGCCGCGGCGCTGCCGTATTTCAGGCCGAGTTGCAGGCTGGGGTTGGGGCGCTGCCGTGCGATACGCAAATCGGCCTCGGCCAGTTGCACACTGGCGCGGCGCACGCGCAGCTCGGGGTGGAAATACAGCGCGGCCAGACCCAGGCGCTGCAGCGTCCAGGGCTGGTCAGCGGTTTGCGGCGTGCCGGTCTGCAAGGCGATGAAGCGCTGCAAGCCGGAGTCCTGCAGGCTGCGATATTCCAGCGCGCGAGCACTGCTCTGCGGCGTGGCGCTGGCCTGGGGCGGCGGCGCGCTGGCGCATCCGCCCAGCAGCGCGGCGAGCAGCGCTGCGAGCAGGCTCCTGGGAGCTGGGTGGCAGCAGGGGAAAATTCGCATGACGCCATGCTGCATTGCAGAAGCTGGCGCGCAAATGAAGCCACGATGACGATTCCGTCATGTTGCAGACGGATACGCATCGCCGCGACGCATGGATCGACAATTCATCCATGCGCATCCTCATTGTCGAAGACGAAGCCAAGACTGCCGCCTATCTCAAGCGCGGTCTTGGGGAAAACGGCTTTGTCGCCGATGTCGCTGGCGACGGAACCGACGGCCTGCACCTTGCGCTGACCCAGACTTACGACCTGGTCATTCTCGATGCCATGCTGCCCGGGCGCGATGGCTGGAGCGTGCTGCAAGAACTGCGATCGCGGCAAACCACCCCAGTGCTCATGCTCACCGCGCGCGACGGCGTGGCCGACCGGGTGCGCGGGCTGGAGCTGGGCGCGGACGATTACCTGGTCAAGCCCTTCGCGTTTTCGGAGTTGCTGGCGCGGGTGCGCAGCGTGCTGCGGCGCGGCCCGGCCCGCCAGCCTGACGCGGTGGACGTGGCCGATCTGCGCATCGACCTGCAACGCCAGCGCGCCGAGCGTGCGGGCCAGCGTCTGGCGCTCACCCCGAAGGAGTTTGCCCTGCTGACGCTGCTGGCGCGGCGCGCCGGCGAAGTGCTGTCGCGCACCCTGATCGCCGAGCAGGTGTGGGACATGAATTTCGACAGCGATACCAATGTGGTGGACGTGCACATCCGCCGCCTTCGTTGCAAGCTCGACGAGCCGTTCCCAGCGCCACTGCTGCACACCGTGCGCGGCGTGGGCTATGTGCTGGAGGCGCGCGATGCAGGCTGAACGCGGGGCGGCCCCCGGCCCGCTCGTGGGGCGGGTCGGGGAGGGGCGGTTTGGCGGGGCGGACTGGGTCGGTTTTGCGCTGCGTCGCTTGCGGCAGTACGGGCTGTCGCCGCGCTCGCTCGCGGTGCGCATGGCTGTCGCCTTCGCACTCACCCTGGCCCTCATCCTGCTGGCTGCGAGCAGCTGGGTGTACTGGGGCCTGAGCGCACGCATGATGCAGGAAGACCGCGAATCGGTGCTGCGCAAGCTCGACACCGTGGCCGCGCTGCTGCAAAACCTGCCAGTGCAGAGCGATGCGCTGCGCCAGGAGGCCTATCTCAAGCTGCCGCCCGATGCCCCGCGCGATCTGTTCCTGCGTCTGCGCACCGCGGGCGGCATGGTGCTGCTGCAGACTCCGGGCTTCAATCCGGCGTTGACTGCCGCAGACTTTCAATCGCCCGATGCGCAGGGCGCGCCGCAATTGCACAAGGCGCAACTGCCGCACGATCTGCATTTCCTCACCGCCATGTTGCCGCTGACCGCACGCGCCACGGCAGGGGCGGCGCCTGAGGCCGTGCGCCTGGAAGTCGCCTTGAACCGCACGGCGGAATCGCGCATCCTGGCCGACTACCGACTCCGCCTTGCCGTCGTGCTGCTCGCCGCCATCGTTGCCGCGGCAGCGGCCGGCTATGCCATTGCCTGGCGCGGCCTGCGTCCGCTGCGCCACATGGCGGACGCAGCGCGCGACATCGGCGCCCAAGACCTGCATCGCCGGCTCGACACGCGTCAACTCCCAGATGAACTGCAGATCCTGGCGCTGGCCTTCAACGCAACCCTGCAGCGGCTGGAAGAGTCCTTCGGCCGCATCTCCCAGTTCTCAGCCGACATCGCGCATGAATTGCGCACTCCGCTGACCAATCTCTGGGGCGGACTGGAGGTGGCTTTGGGCAGGCCGCGTGAGCCGGCCCAGTACCGCGAGGCGCTGGAGTCTGCGGTGGAGGAGTGCACCCGGCTGTCGCAGATGATCCAGGCCCTGCTGTTCCTGGCGCAGACCGAACACCCCGATACCGCGCTGCGGCCGGACCGGCTGGATGTGGCGCACGAGCTGCGCGCCCTGGCCGAGTTTTTCGACGCGACCGCCGCAGAAGCCGGTGTGGGACTCAAGGTTCACGCCGCGCCGCACGTGATCCTGCAGGCCGATCGCATGCTGTTGCAACGCGCGGTGGCCAACCTCATTGGCAATGCCCTGGCGCATACCCCGCGCGGCGGAACAGTCACCCTGTCCGCTGACGCACAGGGCAACAGCGTGCGCATCGAGGTGGCCGATACCGGCTGCGGCATCGCGGCAGAGCACCTGCCGTACCTGTTCGACCGGTTCTACCGCGCCGATGCGGCGCGCAGCCGAACCCGCGGCGGGCTCGGGCTAGGCTTGGCGCTGGTGCGCAATATCGTGCGCCTGCATGGCGGCGAGGTCAGCGTGGAAAGCCGCCCTGGCCACGGCACCCGCATGATGTTGGACTGGCCCCTGCGCTGACTTCTGTGGCCCTGTGCCTGCCCTGCGCCGCAGGGATGGATCTCAAGAAAACGCCGGGCCGCCCCAGCGCTGGGAGCGCTCAGTGGTTGTCGCGCCCGTTGCCGTGGCCGTTGCCACGGTCATTGCCGTGTCCCTGATCGTGGCGATCCGGGCCGCGGCCGTGATCCGGACGCTGTCCAGGAGGGCCGCCAGGGCGGCCATTTTCAGGACGGTATCCAGGGCGAGCGCCTTCAGCGTGAAAGCGCTTCCAGTGCGGGTCGCGGTCATAGCGGTAGGCGCGGTCTTGCGCCCTCTGCCAGTCCCGGTCATGAAAATTGCGCAAGCCCGGGGGAATGCGCTCGGCGGGGCGCCACGGGCCGCCGTAGCGCGGGCCGGTGTACCAGCGGCCGCCGCTGTTGTAGTAGTAAATCCCGCCCAGATAGAACAGCGGTTGTGAAATTCCCAGGGCGACATAGCCGCCGAATTCCGGCAGCCAGATCATGGTCGGCGGCGCCGACACCACCACCGGAGGCGGCGCATATACCGGCTGGGGTGCGACATAGACCGGCTGCGGCGGAGGCGTGCCGATGCTGAACTGGATGCTGACGGGCGGGCCTTCGGCATGCGCGGGCAAGGCCCATGCACTGGCGCTCAGAAGGAGGGAGGAGAGAATCAGGTTCGGTTTCATAGGAGCTTTAACGTCAGTGTGTGAATAACGTTGACGGCAGCATCAACGGTTGTGTGCCCCTGCAGCCTAATGTAGGAAGGGCTGTAGCAACTTCTGTCCGGCTCAGCGCGGTGCTTCCTTCCTTACACTGCGGTGAACTGGGAGAGACTCTTCATGACGACAACACCTTACCTTCTCACCATTGCGGGTCACGACCCCACCGGCGGCGCGGGCCTGACAGCTGATCTGGCCACCTGGAACGCTCTGGGCTGGCGTGGCGCCAGCATCACCACGGCGTTGACTGCGCAAAACTCCTACGGCGTGCAATCCGTGCAGGCTGCGGACGCGGGCGCGTTGCGCAGCAGCCTGCACACCTTGCTGGCCGATGGCGAGCCTGCGGCGATCAAGATCGGCATGTTGGGCAATGCGGCCGTGGCCGAGGAAGTGGCGCAGTTCATCGAGGCGCGCGCATGCCCAGTGGTGTGGGACCCTGTGCTGGCGGCCAGCGACGGCACTCCGTTGTGGACGCAGGCGCACGGCGGCGGGCTGGCCATGCGGCTGGCGCACCGCGCCGAGCTCATCACCCCCAACCGGGTGGAGGTCAGCGCACTGCTCGATTTGCCGAGCTGGGAGATGGGGCCGCCGCCCGCCGCGTGGATCACGGCCATCCGCAGCCGATGGCTGGAGGCAGGCGCGCCAAACCGCGCGGTGGTGGTGAAGGGTGGTCATGCCTGGGGAGCGCACAGCACCGACTGGTATATCACCCGCAGCACCGTGTTGCCGCTGGTCAGCCGACGCCTGCCGCGCAGCGCGCATGGCTCGGGCTGCGTGCATTCCAGCGTGTGCGCGGCCCGGCTGGGCGAGGGCTGGAGCATGCTCGACGCCGCCACCGAAGCGCAGCTTCGCGTGCATGCCGGCATTGATCAGGCCATCACCATCGGTCCAGGGCGTCCCAACACCCGCGCCGATGCGCAGCCGGACTGTGACGATCTGCCCTGGCAACCCTTGCCCGGTCAGACCGAGGATGCTCCGCCTGAGTTCGCCCGCCTGATCGGCCATCTGGGCTTCTATCCCGTTGTTCCTGACGTGGATTGGGTGCTGCGCCTGCTGGAGTGGGGCGTGTGCACCATCCAGCTCCGCATCAAGGATGTTGAAGGCGCAGCCCTGCGCATGCAGATCCGCGAAGCCGTGCAGGCCGCCCAGGAGGCGCCGGGCACGCAGTTGTTCATCAACGACCATTGGCGCGAGGCGCTGGATGTGGGCGCCTACGGCGTGCATCTCGGGCAGGAGGATGTGCATACCGCCGATCTGCCTGCGCTCAATGCCGCGGGTCTGCGGCTCGGGCTGAGCACGCACACTCCGGCTGAAATGGCCCGCGCGCATGCGCTGCGGCCTTCATACATCGCCCTGGGCCCGGTGTTTCCGACAACGCTCAAGGCCATGCCCTACCGGCCGCTGGGGCTGGAGCGCCTGGCCGCGTGGCGGCAATGGCTGTCGCCACGCTACCCGGTGGTGGCCATCGGCGGCATTGGCCTGCAGCAGATGCCTGGGATTCGCGCCACGGGCGTGTCGGGCGCCGCGGTGGTGAGCGCGGTGACACAGGCCCCCAACCCGCGGCTGGCTGTGCGGGAGGCCATGCACATCTGGCCGGCCTGCGCCGACGAGGCAATGACGCAGGCGATGGTCTGAAGCGCAAGCTGCTGGATCAGACGCCTGAAAGATGGAGTCTTGCTGAGGATTGACATCCTGGAGCCGCTGCACGACGTTGGCGCGCGCTTCATCACTTCATCATTTAGGGCAAAGGCGCCAAGGGGCTGGCACGTATCCGGGCGGCAGCATTTCCTCCGCTGAAGCCGCCCGCGAAGGCCCGCCTGTCGAGGCCGAGTTGAAAATCATCTTCCCCGACTGGACGCCGCGCGCATCATGGCCGAAAAAATGGCGGCTTGAGCCAGTGCAACGGGAGACCGCCATGGACATGACCGATACATCAAAGGCGACCGCGGCCGCCCCCGCGCTCAACCCGACGACAAACAGCTCGGCGGCTTCGTCGGCCTGATGCACATGCTGCGCGACAAGGAAGTGCAGCACGGCATCCAGACCCTGGCCCGCATGGCGGGCGCGCTGAACAACAACGCGCCCAATGGCAAGGGCGCTTCAGGGCATTGAAGCCAGAGTGTTCTCACCTCTCCCACGGCGTGGGGGAGGTCGGGAGGGGGATGGCCCAGCCCGCCCCCCCCGTGGGGGATGAGGCCCGCGGCTCCAAGCTGCCCTGCGGCAGCTTGGACGGCACCGAATCCGAGCAGCTTGCAAGCTGCGAGGTGGACAAGGAAACTTGGAGCGGCCCGGCGTTTCCTGGAGAGCGCCCCCAGACCTGCCGCGTTCGCGTCAGGCCCCCCGAGGGGGATGAGAAAACTTCGGGCGGCCCGGCGTTTTCTCAAGAGGCGCGGTCAATTCAGCGCGCAAGCGGTTTTTCAGAATCTTGCCTGTGGCTCCCAAGGGAATGGCGGGGACGAAAACCACGTCGTCCGGAATCATCCATTTGGCGACCTTGCCGTCGTAGAACTGCAGCAACTCGTCGCGCTCCAGCGTGCTGCCTTCGCGCTTGACCACCACCAGCAGCGGGCGCTCGTCCCACTTCGGGTCGGGACGGGCGATGCACGCGGCCATGGCCACGGCAGGGTGGGCCATGGCGATGTTTTCCAGTTCGATGGAGCTGATCCATTCGCCGCCGGACTTGATCACGTCCTTGGTGCGGTCGGTGATTTGAATGTAGCCATCGGCGTCGATGGTGACCACGTCGCCCGTGGGAAACCAGCCGTCCTGCAGCGGGCTGGGGGCGTCGCTGCGGTAGTAGTCGCTCGCAATCCACGGGCCGCGCACCAGCAGGTTGCCGGTGCTCTTGCCGTCCCACGGCAGATCCTCTGCGTTGCCATTCACCACGCGCACATCCACCCCGAAAATCGGCCGCCCCTGCTTGACCTGAATGGCGAATTGCGACGCTTTGTCCAGGGCCAGATGCTTGTTTTTCAGACTGCACAAGGTGCCCAGCGGGCTCATCTCGGTCATGCCCCAGGCGTGCAGAACGTGAATGCCAAGTTCCTCTTCGAAGGCGCGAATCATGGCGGGGGCGGCGGCAGAGCCGCCGATGACTGTGCGTTTGAGCGTAGGAATCTTCACCCCTTGCGCGCGCATGTAATTGAGCAAGCCCAGCCAGACCGTGGGCACGCCGGCGGCGAGGGTCACGCGCTCGTCGCGCATCAACTCAAACAGCGATTTGCCGTCGAGCGCCGGGCCGGGGAACACCAGCTTGGCGCCGGTCAGCGCCGCCGCGTAGGGCACGCCCCAGGCGTTGACGTGGAACATGGGCACCACGGGCAACACGCTATCGCGCGCAGACAGGTTCATCACGTCAGGCAGGGCGGCGGCGTAGGCGTGCAGCACGGTGGAGCGGTGGCTGTAGAGCACGCCCTTCGGATTGCCGGTGGTGCCGCTGGTGTAGCACAGCGAGGAGGCGGTGTTTTCGTCGAACACGGGCCAGGCGTAGCGGGTGGGTTGTGCTGCGAGCAATTCGTCGTAGCTCAGCACTCCTGGAATGGCCGCGGCCAGGTCGGCGGGCAGGGCGTCGGCTTCGCACAGCGCCACCCAGTGTTTCACCCCGGGGCAATGCGCGGCAATGGCTTTGGCAAGCGGGGCGAAGGTGAGATCGAAGCACACCACGCGGTCATCGGCGTGGTTGATGATCCACGCAATCTGCTCGGGGTGCAGCCGGGGGTTGAGGGTGTGCAGAATGCGCTCGCTGCCCGATACCGCGTAATACAGCTCGAAATGCCTGTAACCATTCCACGCCAGCGTGCCCACGCGGTCTTGCGCCGCCAGCCCCAGAGCGTCGAGCGCGTTGGCGCACTGGGCGGCGCGCTGCTGCGCCTCGGCGTAGGTCGTGCGGTGGAGATCGCCCTCCACCCGGCGCGACACGATTTCGGTGTCGCCGTGGTAACGCGCAGCGAAATCGAGCAGATTGGAAATCAACAGCGGATGGTTTTGCATCAGGCCCAGCATGGCAGTCTCCTGTTGTGATTTGTGCGGATTACCAATTGTTGCATCGCCGGGCAGGAGGTGCGTGGCGGGGTATTCACCGGAGTTTGCGATCATTGCGGCTGCCACTCTTGCCACCTTGCCATGACCGTTCCCGTCTCTGTTTTCGCCCCCGGCCAGTCCGGCTTGATCTGCGGCTATCTGTTCGATGCAAAAGGTTCCGGCCAAGCGCTGGATCTGCACGAAGCCGAATGTTGGTTCGGTGATGCGGTGCCGGCGGACGAGGAGTCTTTTGTCTGGCTGCATTTCAACGCGGCCAATGTCACCGCGGAAAAATGGCTGCTGGCCAATCTGCCGCATGCCGAGCATTGTTTTGAGACGCTGCGCGAGGGCGTGCGTTCCACCCGGCTGGAGGTCGTGGATCAGGCGCTGGTGGCCGTGGTCAACGATGTGGTGTACGACTTCGCACAGCGCGAATCGCTGCAGGTTTCCACCCTCTGGATGAGTGTGGAGCGGCGCCGGGTCATCAGCGTGCGCATGCAGCCGCTGCGGGCCATCGACCGCCTGCGCATCGCGGTCAAGGCGGGAGAGACGTTTTCCTCGCCGTTGTCGCTGGTTGATCATCTGTTGCGCGATCAGGCCGACGAACTCATCGCTATTTTGCGCGGCGCCGCCAGCAAGGTTGATGCGATCGAAGATCAGCTGCTTGCGGGCCGCCTGGGCCGGCGCCGGGTGCAACTCGGTGCGCTGCGCCGCAATCTGCTGCGGCTGCAACGACTGCTGGCGCCTGAACCCGCGGCGATGTTCCGCCTGCTCAGCCGCCCGCCGCAAAGCCTCGGGCCGCAGGACTGGGAGGATCTGCGGCATTCCACCGAGGAGTTCTCGGTGGTTCTGCGCGATCTGGTGGCTCAGCAGGAGCGCATCAAACTGCTGCAGGAAGAAATCGCCGCCAGCATTGAAGAACGCACCGGGCGCACCCTGTTCGTGCTGACCGCGGTGACTGTGGTGGCGCTGCCGATGAATGTGATCGCCGGACTGTTCGGCATGAACGTGGGCGGCATTCCTTTCGCGGACGACAAGGCCGGGTTCTGGACCATGGTGGCCCTGGTGCTGATGGCATCCGGCCTGCTGGCGTGGCTGCTGTTTCGTCGGCGCGACGATTGACCTCTTTAGCGCGTCACTTCGACCAGCCACATCGAGCCATTGGCCTTGACGCTTTTTTTCGACGACCACTGCGGGTCGAGCACTGTGTGGGCCGCAGGAGCGCGAACCCACGCATAGGCGCCCGAGCATTGGTTGTAGCCGTTGTCGTTCTGCCCGCCCAGCGTCCAGCCAGCCGGGGCGAAGTAGGGGTTGTAAGGGTCGCGCGCTGAGCTGCTGTAGTCCGCCGGGCCCCAAAACGACACCACGATGCTGTCCTCTGCGGTTGTTTCCAGCGGGGTGCGCAGGCTGTAAGGCGTGGTGTTGCTGAAGCCCCAGGCGCCGATGTGGCGGGCGCCTGCCACGACCACGACGTAGAGGCTGGCTTCGTCCGCACCATGCCCTGGCGCCTTCACCAGGCTCCAGCTCTGTCCCGCGCCGCCTCGGGCGTTCTCGCTGACGAACAAGGACGTGCCGGCACGCTGATCGGAATAAGTCTGCCCCGGGTTGATCGGCGCAAAGGTGTTGCCCTTGTTGTCGCGCAGGGATTGCAGCGTGGACGGGCTCTGGGCGAGCACCTGCACCAGCACCAGCGCGCCCTGTGGCGGCGTGTTGACTGGCGGGGTGGACAGCACCGGCAGATCGGTGCCCACTGAATTGGCGGCAAAAGCATGCGCTGCCACGGCAATGCTTTGATGCTCTGAGGAGGATGCCGCGGGCGTATAGGCGGTCGCGCCCGCGAGGTAGTCGGGCACGCCGCTTGCCCCGGAGATGGACTGGGATTCAGGCCGTTTGCCGCAAGCTGTGAGAAAGAGTGCGGCCGAGATGGCGGCAAAGCACAGCATGGGAGCGAGTCGTGTCCGCATGGCCCATCCTCCTTCCACGCTGGGCGTGTGACTTACTCGCCCAGAGCAGCCATGCCGCCGACCACGGCGTGCATCCCGGCATCGACGTGCAGGATTTCCGCCGTGATGCCGGCCGCCAGATCGGAGAGCAGAAAGGCCGAGGCGTTGCCGACCTGCTCGGTGTCCACATTGCGGCGCAGCGGGGCGTTGGCCTCGTTGAACTTGAGCATCTTGCCGAAATCGGCAATGCCCGAGGCGGCCAGGGTCTTGATCGGCCCGGCGCTCACGCCGTTCACCCGCATGCCGCGCGGGCCTAGCGACTCGGCCATGAAGCGCACCGCGGCTTCGAGTGCGGCCTTGGCCACGCCCATGGTGTTGTAGTTGGGCACCACGCGCTCTGCGCCCAGATAGGTCATGGTGAGGAGCGAAGGCATCTGGCCGGCCTCCACCGATTTGCTCAGCAGCGGCAGAGCGGCCTTGGCCAGCGCGGGGAAGGAATAGGCTGAGATGTCGTGGGCGATGCGAAAGCCCTCGCGTGACAGGCCGTCCATGAAGTCGCCCGCAATCGCCTCGCGTGGCGCGAACCCGATGGAATGCACCAGCCCGTCGAGCTGCGGCCAATGGGCCGCCAAGCCGCTGAAGGTGGCCTCGATCTGCGCGTCATCGCCCACGTCGCAGTCGAACACCAGGGTGCTGCCGAACTCGGCGGCGAATTCGGTGATGCGCTGCTTGAAGCGTTCGCCCACATAAGTGAACGCCAGCTCGGCGCCCTCGCGGTGGCAGGCCTGGGCGATGCCGTAGGCGATGGAGCGGTTGGACAGCAGGCCGGTGATGAGAATGCGTTTGCCTTGAAGGAATGCCATGATGGGGCGCTTTCAGAGTTGTGATGCAGTCTTGCAGGGGTTTGCCACGCAGCCGTGGCAAGTCATGCAGAATTCTCGCATGGCACACGCCCTGTCCCGTCCGCTATCTCCCGCCCGCCGCCGCCTGCTGCAAAGCCTGCCGC
>JAQTVS010000239.1 GCA_028706735.1 Thiomonas sp. | reverse complement strand
CTGCAGAAACTGGGCGACATTGAAGGTATAGGGACGCTGCTGAGACTGCGTGAAGCCGTACTTGTTTTCCAGCCAGGGCCACCAGGTGGTGTTGACGTAAGAAGCCACGAGGATGGGTTTTCCCTTGAGATCGGCCAGGGTCTTCACACCTTGATGCGCGATGAGCACGCTGGGATCTTTCTGGAACACCGCGGCAACCGCCACCACCGGCACACCACGCGATGCGGCCACGATGTCCTGCACTGGATAGCCCATGTAGAAATCGCATGTGCCGCCCGCGAGCAGTTGCAGGCCATTGACCTGCGGCCCGCCCATCTTGATGGTCACGTCCAGGCCTGCCTTCTTGTAAAGCCCGGTGGCCAGCGCTTGGTAGAAACCGCCATGCTCAGCCTGCGCGAACCAGTTGGTGCAAAACGTGATTTTTTGCAGCGCCTGGGCCTGCGCACCCGCATGACCGGACATTGCCAGAGCGGCGCCCAAAACCCAACGCCGCCAACCGTGACCTCTTTCCATTGCATCAATCCTTTCTGGAGACGTGCTCAATTTTGTATGCAATGAAAATGCAAAACGTATGCCAGGTAATCTCTGCAACCCCTCAGCGCTGAGGCGTCGTTGTCACTGCCCTCCTGACACCGGCCGCATGCACCATGGGCGGGGACACCCTGCATGGATTCAGTGCGCTGCGCACCAGCGTTGTTCAACGGACCCGGCGACGGCCTGATCCGCCATGGCATCCGAATTGCTAGGTGCCACGCAGGAGTAGAAGCGGTCAGCGGCGATGCTGCGGGACATTGCTCCTCTGAGGCCCCCAGGGCCGGGCTACGCCCAGCCCGCCCCCCGTGGGGGTCAAGGAAACTTGGGGCGGCCCTGCGTTTCCTTGAGAGCCCACCGCCGCAAAACCGTTTGCAGGCCGGGCCTCATTTCCCGCAATCTTGAAGAGGAGCCGCCATGCTCGTTACACAACAACCCGTCCTGCGCCGTTTTTGGTATGCAATCATGCCTCTGCATGATCTCGACTCAGGACCAAAACCATTCACCCTGCTCGGCGAAAGACTGGTGCTGTGGAAGACGCCAGACGGACAGCCTGCGGCATTGCGCGATCGCTGCTGCCACCGCACCGCGCAACTCTCCAAAGGGTTTGTCGATGCCGCAGGGCGCATCGTCTGCGGCTACCACGGCTGGACCTACGACTGCAGCGGCAACTGCGTGCGCATCCCACAGAACCCGGATATGGCGATACCCGCTGGGGCGCGGGTGGAGTCGTTTCGCTGCGCGGCGCGCTATGGCTATGCCTGGGTCGCATTAGAGGAGCCGCTGGCGCCCATCCCCGGCTTTCCCGAAGAGGGCGCAGAAGGGTTTCGGCGCGTCTTCCAGTTTTACGAGCGTTGGGCCACCAGCCCGCTGCGCTTCATGGAAAACGCATTCGACAACGCGCACTTCAGCTATGTGCACAAGGCGAATTTCGGCATCTTTGAGCAGCCCAAGCCCTCGAGTTACCGCATCGAGGCCACCGAAGACGGCTTCGAGGCCGAAACCCTGGTACCCATCCGCAATCCGGCAAGCGGTCACCGCATCACCGGCAGCACCGGCGAATTCACCCAGCGCCACCTGCTCAACCGCTGGTGGCTGCCGTTCGTGCGGCGCTTCGGTTGCGTCTACCCGGAAAGCGGCATTCATCACATCATCTACAACTGCGCCACGCCGATTGATGACGACCACATCATGCTGGCGCAATGGCTCTACCGCAATGACACCGAGGCAGACTGCAGCACGCAGGAGCTGATTGCCTGGGATCGGCCCATCGTCGATGAAGACCGCGACATCCTGGAAGCCACCGACCCGGACGCCTGCGTCGATACGCGCCGCCGCGTGGAGTTCCACATGGAATCCGACAAGCCGGGCCTGATGATGCGCAAGCGCCTGCTCGAACTCTTGCATGCGCATGGCGAGGAAGAAATTTTCAGGCCTGCCATGGCGAAGCGCTTTCCCATCGAGCCCATCCACTCCTGAACATGGACGCCCACATGGACATGAACCTCACGTCAACTCTCCCTGACCAACAAGCCAGCGCACCGCTGGACCAGCCCGACGCGCACACCGCGCTGTTCGCCAACCGGGTGGAGAAGACCTACCCAAACGGCACCCATGCCCTCGATGAGGTGCGTCTGCGCATCCAGCAGGGAGAGTTCGTGTCGCTGCTCGGGCCTTCCGGCTGCGGCAAGAGCACGCTGCTGCGCATGTTCGCCGGGCTGGATACGCCGTCAGCCGGGCGCATTCTGTGGTGGGGTTCCGAAAAAATGGACGGCGCCGACGGCAAGCAGTCCCTGTCCATGGTGTTCCAGGAGCCTACGCTGATGCCCTGGACTCGGGTGCGCGCCAACACCCGGCTGCCGCTCGACCTGCGTGGCACGCCGCGCACAGAGGCCGACGCCCGCGTGACCGAAGCGTTGCAGATGGTGGGGCTGGACAAATTTGCCAACTCCTGGCCGCGCGAGCTTTCCGGCGGCATGCAGATGCGCGTGTCGCTGGCACGAGCGCTGGTCACCCACCCCAGCCTGCTGCTGCTCGACGAACCCTTCGGCGCGCTTGACGAATTCACCCGCAACAAGCTCGACAGCGATGTGCGCAACCTGTGGGCGCAGCAGGCCATGACCGTCGCCTTTGTCACGCACAGCATTTACGAGGCCGTCTTTCTCTCCACCCGCGTGGTGGTCATGGCCACCCGGCCGGGCCGGGTGATTGCCGATGTGGCCATCGACGGCCCGGAGGTGCGCGACGACGAATGGCGGGTCAGCGCGCCGTTTCTCGCCTATTGCCGGCAACTCTCCGAGCTGCTCACCGCAGCCGCACAGGGCAGAGTGTGAATGCCCCCGACTGGACCACTCCGATGCAGCAACCCACTTCCTCTGACCTGCTCATTCGCGGCGCACAGGCGCTTCTGACCGGCCTGCCAGGCGGCGCAGCGCGCAGCGCAGGCGCAGATCTGCGTGTTCGAAACGGCGTCATCAGCGCCATCGGCACGCTCACGCCAGAACCGGGTGAACCCGTGCTCGACGCCAGCGGCTGCGTGATCTACCCCGCCTGGGTCAACACCCACCATCATCTGTTTCAGTCCTTGCTCAAGGGCGACCCGAAGGGCATCGACTGCACCCTCACCCCCTGGCTGGCCGCCGTGCCCTACCGCTACCGCGCCGCGTTCGATGCGCAGCGGTTCCGCCTGGCCGTGCGCATCGGCCTGGTGGAGCTTGCGCTCTCGGGCTGCGGCACCGTGGCCGATCACAACTATCTCTACTGGCCCGACATGCCTTTCGACGGCTCGGCCATCGTGTTCGATGAGGCGGAGCAGCTCGGACTGCGCATGGTCTTGTGCCGCGGCGGCCAGACCCGCACCCGGCAACTCGAAACCAGTCTTCCCAAGGTGCTGCAACCCGAAACACTGCAGGCCTATCTGGATGATCTGTCCCGGCTGCAACAGCGCTATCACGACCCCGCGCCGCAGGCCATGCGCCGCGTGGTGGCCGCGCCCACCACGCCGCTGTTCTCCATGCTGCCACAGGAATTGCGCGACACCGCGGCGCACGCGCGCAGCCTGGGTCTGCGCCTGCATTCGCACCTGTCGGAAACCGTCATTTATCAGCAGACCGCACAAACGCAGCACCAGCGCAGCCCCATCGACTTTGCCGCCAGCGTGGACTGGCTGGGCCCGGACGTGTGGTTCGCCCACCTGGTCAAGCTCGACCCGGAAGAGATTGCCTTGCTCGGCCACACCGGCACCGGCATCGCCCACTGCCCGCAGAGCAATGGACGGCTAGGCAGCGGCATCGCTCCCGTCCGCGCGCTCGAAAATGCCGGCGCACCCATCTCGCTGGCGGTGGATGGCGCCGCGTCGAATGAGGCTGCCGACATGCTCAACGAGGCGCATGTCGCCTGGCTGACGGCACGCGCCCGGGGCGGCCACGCGGCACGGCCCGAATACGCCGGAGGTCATGGCGAAACCGGCGCGGCGGACGCCACGGTGGAAGACGTGGTGCGCTGGGGCACGGCAGGCGGCGCGCGCGTGCTGGGCCTGGACGGCGTCGGCGTCCTGCGGCCTGGCATGGCCGCAGACATCGCCATCTACGCCCTGGACCAACCGCGCCACTTCGGCCTGCACGATCCTGCCATTGCGCCCGTGGCCAGCGGCGGCGCCAGCCTGCGCGCCTTGCTGGTCGGCGGCAAGGAGGTGGTGCGCAACGGCGCCATTCCCGGCCTGGACCTGGCCGAACTCGCCGCGCAGGCGCGCACCGCCGTGCGCACCCTGCAGAGTCTGGCAACGCCTTGAGCCACCATGCGCGTTCTCGTCCTGTACGCCCATCCGGTGGAGACCAGCTTCCATGCGGCGCTGCATGCCCGCGTGGTGCAGGCGCTGCGCGCAGCAGGCCACGAAGTCGATGACTGCGACCTCTACGCCGAAGACTTCAACCCGGTGCTGTCACGCGAGGAACGCTTGAATTACCGCGACACCACCCGTAACACCGCAGGCGTGGCCAGCTATGTGCAGCGCCTGCAACGGGCCGAAGCCCTGGTGCTGTGCTTTCCAACCTGGTGCTTTGGCCTGCCCGCCATCCTCAAGGGGTTCTTCGACCGGGTTCTTGTGCCCG
Organism: Thiomonas sp.; assembly: GCA_028706735.1. Taxonomy (GTDB): domain Bacteria; phylum Pseudomonadota; class Gammaproteobacteria; order Burkholderiales; family Burkholderiaceae_C; genus Thiomonas. Next base: position 403 of record JAQTVS010000239.1, on the reverse strand, counting down.
GCGTGGCCTTCGACATCAGCAACCCGGCAAAAGTGCGTCCCGGATTGACGCATCTCTGCCATATCGCCGCCGTCGTCACCTACGGCCGTCCCAGGTGGATGGCCTGGGCCATGGGCGATCCGCCTCGCAAAGTCGTCACCCGCTATTTGCGCGCGCTGTGCGGGCGCGGCGTGCGCATCCGCTACCACGCGCGCTATCACATGAATGTCGCCACCAGCGACCAGATCGAACGGTTCGCGCTGCGCGTGGAAGACGCCATGCACAGGCTGCCGCTATAGCGAAGAAGGAGACCGGGCGTCAGAGCTGTTGCTGCGGCAAGGGTTGCATGAGCGTCGCGCGGTAGCGGCGGCGCGCGTTCACAACAGCCCGCTGCCCCGCAGCACCATGTCGAGCACGTGGCGGG
>JAQTVS010000007.1 GCA_028706735.1 Thiomonas sp. | reverse complement strand
TTTCAGCCGTGTTCCGGCAAGTGTCCCACCTTGACGAAAATGGTGCAGCCTTCCTTGCTGAAAGGCGCGTGCTGGCTCAAGTGCGGGCTGCGCATCCAGGCGCCGCAGGGGTAGCGGCCATGCTCATCCTGGAAGATGCCTTCGATCACATAGATTTCCTCCCCACCCCAGTGGCGGTGCGCGGTGAACACAGTGCCTGGCGCCCAATGCACCAGCGCGGTGTGCTCGCCGCCAAAGTCGGACAGGGGCTTGACGCTCAGTCCCTGCACCAGTCCGGGGATCCAGGGCGTCTGGTGGGTGTGGATCACCACCCGTTCACTGTCGTCGGGCTGCATGTGGCGCAGTTTCACCAGCAAGGTGCAGCCGCGCACGGTGAACGGCGCGTGACTGGAGCCCGGTGGATTCTTCAGATAAGTGCCCGTCGGATAGACGCCATGCTCGTCGGCAAACGTGCCTTGCAGCACCAGGATTTCCTCGCCCAGCGGATGGGTGTGCGCATCAAAACGCGCCCCCGGCGCATAGCGCACCACCGAGGTGGCGCGCGCCGCTTCGCCGCCGTCGCGCTCAATCAATCTGCGCTGCACGCCAGCCGCAGGCGAATCCACCCACGGCAGGGTGTTGGTGTCCACCACCTCGGCGCGGGAAAAGTCGGCACGCAGCAGGGTGGGGTTTGGGGTCTCAAGCACAGCACTCATGGAGATCGATTTTCAGGGGCAAAACGAACGAGACGGCAAGTTGTGATGAAAAGAGCGGATCAGGGCGCTCTCTTCAACTCGGAAAGCATGCTATTGCGCGGCGCCACAGTCTTGCAGCGGCTGACTGCAATCACGCGTCCTCCGTGCTGGCATTGCCCGTGGTGTGCGTGTTTGCCGCGTTTTCACTCAGGCGGTGGAAAGACTGGTGACTTCGTTTTCGACTGTCTCAGCGAGATGCACCCGGTTGCGGCCGGCGGACTTGGCGGCGTAGAGCGCACGGTCCGCGCGGATCAGCAGATCGTCGAACGCCTCGTCTTCCGCCGCCGCCTGAGCCACGCCGATGCTCACCGTGACGGACAGTTGCTCAGGCTCCAGCGTCCATGCGGCGACATGCTGGCGCAGGCGTTCTGCGGCGGCATGCGCCGAGGGGATTTCGGTCTGCGGCAGAAACACCAGGAATTCTTCGCCGCCCATGCGCGCGACATGATCGCTGGGTCGCGTGCCGCTGCGCAGGCGGGCAGCCAGTTCGATCAGCACTTTGTCGCCCACGGCGTGGCCGTAGGCATCATTGATATGCTTGAAATGGTCGATGTCGATCATCAGCACGCAGAACGGCAGGTCTTTTTGCCGGTAGGCCGTCCATTCGCGTTCGAGCAGTTCTTGCGCGGCGCGGCGGTTATAGAGCCCGGTGAGCGTGTCTTTCAGCGCCAGATCGCGCAGGCGGCGTCCCTGCCGCGCCATCAGCATGCCGCCGTAGGCCAGACTGAGAAACGAGGCGACCGGCAGCAGCATCAGGCTGAGCAGTTCATTGAGCAGTGTTGCGCTGCGGTAGTGCAGCGCCTGCATATCACCGTTGAGCGCGGCGACAGCGCGCCACAGCAGCGCCGCGGCAACCATCAGGGCGGGAATATGCAGGGTCAGGCTGATCGTGCTTCCAAACTCCTGTGCCATGCTGGCATGCACAATCCACACCCCGCGCACTGCGATCCAGGCGATGAGCAGACAGACCAGCGCCACGCGCCACGCCTCCAGGTGTGGAGAGGTCCCCGTCAGCCCCACGCCGACAATCGCCAGGGCGAGGATCAGTCCCTGTTCCAGCCATTGCGTAGGCCGACCGAAGAACAGCGCGTTGGCATGCCGGGCGGCGATTGCGGAGGCAACCAGCAACACGTCCGCAAGCTGATAACCCAGCACATCGGGAATGCTGCCGCGCAGACCCAGCAGCAGGATGGAGGCGGCGCCCACGCCGCAAAACACCGCCCAGTAGCGCGCGCTTTGCTGTGCCGATCCCGCATATCTGGAGATAGACAGCCAGGCGACTGCGAAAATGGACTGCTGCACTGCGACGGCGAGCAACAACCATTGAACGACGGTGAGAGCGTGGAGCATGGGGGCGGTGAACGGGTCGGGCTGCGCGCGGAGTGTCTTGCAATGGATTTTGCAGGGTTCTTGCGCGGTTCATCGCCTTGTTTTCATCAGGCGCACACTATTTCGCGAAATTTTGTTGCAGAGGTGTGAAGCAGATCGCGTGCCAGTGTGACAAAGCCGCCTTGCGGCGGCTCTGCTTGTTGTTCGCGTCCCGGCCTTGCGGACGCTCTCAGGTCTGCTCAGCGCAGTTCTTCGTACAGCGGCAGGGTGAGGAAGTCGGTGAAAGTGTCGCCCGTGGCCATTTGCTCAAAAATCTGCCCGGCCTTGTCGAACTGGCCTTCGGCGCCGGTGGCTTTCACCTTGGGCAGTTCCTCGGAAATGAGGCTGCGCACCAGCTCGGTCGTCACTTTGCGGCCATCGGCCAGCACGCCTTTGGGGCTTTGTATCCACTGCCACACCTGGCTGCGCGAAATTTCGGCGGTGGCGGCATCTTCCATCAGGTTGTGGATGGGCACTGCGCCGCTGCCCGCAAGCCAGGCGCCCAGGTAGTGAATGCCGACATTGATGTTGTTGCGCAGCCCAGCCTCGGTGATGGGCGCTTCGGGGCGGAAGTCAAGCAGATCCGCGGAGGTCACCGTCACATCCTCGCGGGTCTTGCCAATCTGGTTCGGGCGGTCGCCCAGCACAGCGGCGAATTCTTCCATCGCCACCGACACCAGCCCGGGGTGGGCGACCCAGCCGCCGTCATAACCATCGGTCGCGTCACGGCGCTTGTCCAGGCGGATGCCGTCCATGGCCTTGGCGTTTTTCTCCGGGTCGTTCTTGATGGGAATGAGCGCGCTCATGCCGCCAATGGCTGGCGCGCCACGCTTGTGGCAGGTTTTGAGCAGCAGCAGGGCGTAGGCGCGCATGAACGGCACGGTCATGGTGATCTGGCTGCGATCGGCCAGGCAGAAGTCGCGGTCGAGCTTGAACTTTTTGATGGCGCTGAAAATGTAGTCCCAGCGCCCGGCGTTCAGCCCCGCGCTGTGTTCGCGCAGCGCATAGAGAATTTCGTCCATCTCGAAGGCGGCAAGAATGGTTTCCACCAGCACGGTGGCCTTGATCGTGCCCTGCGGAATGCCCAGGGTGTTTTGCGCCAGGATGAAGACGTCGTTCCACAGCCGCGCTTCGAGGTGACTTTCCATCTTGGGCAGATAGAAGAACGGCCCTGCGCCGCGCGCGATCAGTTCGCGGGCGTTATGGAAAAAGAACAAGCCGAAGTCGAATAGCCCGCCGCTGACGCGCTGGCCGTCCACCAGCAGATGCTTTTCGTCCAGGTGCCAGCCGCGCGGGCGCACCTGCAGGGTGGCGATGGTGTCGTTCAGCCGATACGTCTTGCCGTTCTGCTCCAGCGCAATGCTGCGGCGGATGGCCTCGAACAGATTGATCTGCCCCTGGACCTGGTTGTCCCAGTTTGGCGTGTTCGAATCCTCGAAGTCGGCCATATAGCTGTCGGCTCCGGAATTGAAGGCGTTGATGATCATCTTGCGGTCAACCGGGCCGGTGATTTCCACCCGGCGGCGCTGCAAGGCGGGCGGCAGCGGGGCGATGGTCCAGTCGCCTTCGCGTACAGCGCGGGTTTCCGGCAGGAAGTCCGGGCGCTCGCCAGCGTCGAGCTGGGCGGTGCGCGCCGCGCGCGCGGCCAGCAAGGTCTGGCGGCGCGGCTCGAAAGCGCGGTGCAACGCCGCCACAAAGGCCAGCGCCTCGGGGGTGAGAATGCGGTCGAAGCCCGGCTGCAGCGGGGCGGTCAAGGTCACGCCCTGCGGGGCGGAATGAGTGGTCATTTGGCGATCTCCGTGAGTTTGAATGAAGGTTTGCGTCCGCCGTGTCGCGGCGGGTTGCGCGGCGCGCCGACGGACGCCCATCTTTTTGGGATACGCACAGTTTATGTTGCAGTGCGGCATAAATCCATCGCCCCAGCGCAAACGCATGCGCTAGATTGATATGTTTTCCAGGTGCAATTTCTGCGAATATGGACAAACTCAAACAGTTGGAGACCTTCGTTGCAGTGGCGACCAAGGGCAGCCTCACAGCCGCAGCGCACGCCGAAGGAGTGGCTCCAGCCATCATTGGGCGGCGCATCGATGCGCTGGAAGCGCGTCTGGGCGTCAAGCTGCTGTTGCGCACCACCCGCCGCATCAGCCTGACCGATGAAGGCAGTGCTTTTCTCGAAGACTGCCAGCGACTGCTGTCCGAGCTGCAAAACGCCGAAGCCAGCGTGAGCGCCGGCGGGGTGAAGGCCAGCGGGCACCTGCGCATCACCGCCCCGGCGGGGTTTGGCCGCCGCCATGTTGCGCCGTTGATCCCTGGCTTTCTCGATCTGCACCCGGAAGTCAGCCTCTCGCTCGATCTGACCGATCGGCTGGTCGATCTGGTCAACGAGGGCTACGACTGCGCGGTGCGCGTGGGCGATCTGGCCGATTCCTCTCTGGTCAGCCTGCGGCTGGCGGACAACCGCCGGGTCTGCGTAGCCGCGCCGGGTTATTTACAAAAATTCGGCACTCCCGCGACGCCCGCCGATCTCGCGCGCCACAACTGCCTGGCGTATTCCTCCGTGGGCAGCCAGCCGCGCGGCTGGATGTTCCGGGCCGGGGGAGAAACCATGCACATCCGCGTGAATGGCCGGATGGATTGCACCGACGGCGCGGTGCTGCATCAATGGTGCCTGGAAGGCCGGGGCGTTGCCTGGCGCTCGTTCTGGGAAGTCGGCGCCAGCCTGCGGGAAGGCAAACTGGTGGCGCTTCTGGAAGAGTATGCCGCGCCGCCCAACGGCATCTTCGCGGTCTTCACCCAGCGCAAACACCAGACGCTGCGGCTGCGGCTCTGGCTGGACTATCTCAAGCAGCACTTCGCGCAGACGAGGGGCGATCAGCCCGAAGTCTGAGCGGCTGGCTGCGCGTCAGGCCTTCTGCGCGAGCAGCTTGTCGATAAGCTGGTGCAACTCGGCGAAATCGGGCGTGCCGACGTACTGCTTGACGATATGCCCCGACTTGTCGATGAGGAAGCTGGTGGGTGTGAGGCGCACATCCTTGAACGCCTTGGCCGTCTGGCCGCTGGCATCAAACGCCACGGTGAACGGCAGTTGCCGCTGCTGCACGAAATTGCGCACAAAAGCCGGGTTGTCGTAACTCATGGCCACGGCAACCAGATCGAAGCCCTTGGGACTGAGCTGATCGTAGGTCTTGACCATTTCGGGCATTTCACCGACGCAGGTGGTGCAACTCGTTGCCCAGAAATTCACCAGCAGCACCTTGCCGCGATAGGCGGACAGATCAACCGTCTTGCCGTCGAGCAAGCTGAAACTGGCGTCAGGCGCCGCCGGCTTTTGATCCAGCGCGGACCAGCCGAGATAGCCGCCGATGGCGACAACAGCCAGCACCACGGCGGCAATGAGCGATTTGGACATGGATTTCATGGGAGTGTCGTGAAGCGGCAATATGCCGAAAACCTATGGATTTTAGGCCGTGCGCGCCTGGCGCTGCGCCTACCCTGCGGGCGACAAGGCAATTCAGGGATTGGGCTTGTTGTGCGTTCTCAAGGAAACGCCGGGCCGTCCCAAGTGCCTTGACCCCCCTCGGGGGGGGGGCGGCGAGCCGACCCAGGGGGCGTTCCCAAGGCACCGCCGGGCCGTCCCAAGTGCCTTGACCCCCCTCGGGGGGGCGGGTCGGCGAGCCGACCCAGGGGGCGTTCTCAAGGCAACGCCGGGCCGTCCCAAGTTTCCTTGGCCCCCCTCGGGGGGTGGGTCGGCTTGCCGACCCAGGGGGGCATCAATAATCAAGCTGGACAGGCCGCCCCAGATCCCAGTTCCGCTGCCAGTCGGCCAGATAGCGCGCGGCCAGCGCGGGCGCGTTCCACACCACCAGCACGTTCTCCGCATTGCGATGCGCGGCGGAATAGGTGTAGTTGAAGCTGCCGGTCTGCACCGTGCGGCGGTCGATCACCATATATTTGTCGTGGAAGATGGCATAGGCGTCGATGCTGCGCACCGCGATGCCGGCATTGCGCAGAATGCCGATCGCATGCCGCGCGTAGCGGGCGTCCTCATCGAAATTGCCCTTCCAGTCCAGCAGCACCTGCACCGTGACGCCGCGCTTCTTCGCCTGCACCAACGCGCGCGCAACCTCGGACGATGTGAGCAGATAAGCCGCCATGTGGATGCTGCTGTGCGCCTGGTCGATGGCCTGGATCACCAGGGCCAGCGCACCACCCGAGGGCGAAAAGGCGCTCGACGCCGCCGCGCCCTGCGCAAGCGCTATGGTCTGCGGCTCGCGCGCCTGCGCGGGCAGGGCGCAGACCGCGCCGAGGAGCAGGACGCAGGCGAAAAACCGCGAGTAAAAGCGCTTGACCTGGGTCTTGATCGGCATGGTGCAACTGGCTTGAACGCAGCGTGGCATCGACAAAAAGGAGCAAGAAAAAGCCCGGCAGCGCCGGGCCTGGACAGCGGGCCCCGTGAGCCCGCTGTCACACCACACTCTGCGTCAGCTTATTTCAGGTGTGCGCTGACCAGCTTGGTCATCTCGAACATGCTGACCTGATCCTTGCCGAAAATCGGCTTGAGCTTGGCGTCCGCATTGATCATGCGTTTGTTCGCAGCATCTTGCAGATTGTGCTTTTTGATGTATTCCCACAGTTTTTTCACCACTTCGGTGCGGGGCAGCGGGGTGGCGCCCACGACGGCGGCCAGATGAGCCGACGGGGTGAGCGGCTTCATGAATGCCGCGCTGGGTTGACGGGTGGTTTTGGCGGCGGTCGCTTTTTTTGCCGCAGGTTTTGCAGTGGCCATATTGAGTGCACTCCGAGATGTTGAGCTTTTGGCCCGCTTGCTCGCCGTGCGGCCTGAGGCCGACCGCGAACAGTGCGGGTTCACCGTTGTCATGGATGCGGGCCTGGAAGGTCCATGCCCGCTGGAATATTGAGCTGATCCAAACCTCCCGGATCTGCATTCCTGCGCCCCGATCGGCGCTACATCGCCAGAGGATCACGCTCAATCTTGCGCATATTAAGCCGTGCGCGCGGCCGACCGCCGTGCGCACGGTATTTTTTTGCATTCAAGGCGCCGTTTTGTTGCCTTGTCCACCGCATCCGGGCACAGGAAAGGGGCTCTGCAGACGCGCATACTTTTGCTTACACTGCACGCGTCGGCTGGCCCCGTGCTGGCCGGAATGCGCCCTCCATCCCAACCCAGCAAGGAAGTCTGTCGATGAACCTAGCCACGCTTCACCCGAAGAAGATCGTTGCCGCCGCGCTTGCCTGCGGCATCCTGGCCGCAGCGCCAGCCTATGCGCAGTTTGCCAAGCCCGAACAGGCGGTGAAGTATCGCCAGTCGGCGTTCATTCTGATGGGAACCAGCTTCGCCCGCCTGGGCGCGATGGTGCAAGGCAAGGCGCCGTTTGATGCCAAGGCCGCGGTGGAGAACGCCGAGATCGTGGCTTTCATGTCGCATCTGCCGTGGCAGGCCTTTGGGCCGGGCACCGATCTGCCCGATTCGCACGCCAAACCGGCGATCTGGAAAGAGATGGACAAGTTCAAGGCCGATGCCAACAAGCTGCAGGACATGACCCCCAAGCTGGTGGCCGCCGCCAAGACCGGCAAGCTTGACGAGATCAAGGTGGTGTTCGGCGAAACCGCCAAGACCTGCAAGGCCTGCCACGACGCTTTCCGCGAAGAACTCTGACGGTCATTCACCCATGCACAAACCCGCCGCTGGCGGGTTTGTTTTTTTTCAGAGCGTGAGCGTGCCCGTGATGAGCGGCTGAACCGCGCCACCGACCCAGACCTGCCCGGAGGCATCGCGTTCGATGTGCACCCGACCGGCGCGTCCCAGCTTCGCGCCTTGCGCTGCTACATAGGCCGAAGGCAGTATGCCGCAGCCGATCAGCCATTGCGCCAGGCTGGCATTGAGGCTGCCGGTCACGGGGTCTTCGGGCACGTTCAGTGCCGAGACGAAGCCGCGTACTTCGATCGCGGCGTCCCCTCCCGGAGCGTGCGGGCCCGCCATGCCGACATTCACTCCCTGACGTTTGAGCGCGGCATGGTCCGGCTCCACCGCGAGCACACGTTCGGCGCTGCGCAACCAGAGGCAGAACCAGCGCGGCCCGTTGTCCAGCCAGGCGCTGCGCTGGATGTCGTCGCGCTCCAGGCCAAGGGCTTGAGCCACGTTGTGCAGCAAAGCGGGTTCGATGGGGATTTCGCGCATCGGCGGCGCGGCAAAGGCGAGTTGCTTCGCGCCGGATGCCGTGGGGGCCGCGACGCGAACCTCCACCAGGCCGACGCCGCATTGCTGGATCACCACGCCCTCGCGTCTGGGCTTGCCTCCCTGCTGCAGCCAGGCGGCGCAACTGCCCAAGGTGGGGTGCCCGGCGAAGGGCAGCTCGCCGCTGGGCCGCCCCAAGGCGAGTTGAGCCCCCTCGGGGGGCAGCGCCGCCGCGTCAGCGGCAAGCGTGGGGGCTTTGGGCTCGCCGCCCGGTGTGAAAATGCGCACGCGGTAGTCGGCCTCGGGCGCGGTGGGTTTGAGCAGAAACGTGGTCTCCGACAGCCCGAGCCACCAGGCGATGGATTGCATGGCGGGCGCATCAAGATCGTCGGCCTGGTCCACCACGGCCAGGGGATTGCCGCGCAGCGGTGCGGGGGCGAAGACGTCAAGCTGCAAGAACGGATGGGGCATGGCGGGGCTCTGGCTGGCGTGTCGCGGAGAAGACTTCACCCAAACGGGCAACGGCCGTCTCGATCTGCGCGGGGGTGGCGGTGGCGTAAGACAGGCGCAGGGTGTTGCGCGGCACGGCGCCCGCGGCGTAGAACGCTGTGCCGGGCACATAGGCAACTTTGCGTTGCAGCGCCAGCGGCAGCAGCGCGGTGGCGTCGGCGCCTTCCGGAAGAGACAGCCAGATGAACATACCGCCCTGCGGAACGTCCCAATGCACGCTGCCGGGCATGTGGCGGGACAGGGCGGCGAGCATGGCGTCGCGCTGCGCGCGGTACAGGGCGCGGATGTGCGGCAGTTGCGCATCCAGCAGCCCGCCTTCGAGCACCTTGAGCACCAGGCGCTGCGTCAGGCTGGAGGTCTGCAGATCGGCGGCCTGGCGCGCCAGGGCCATCTTGGCAATCACTTCGTGCGGCCCATGCACATAACCCAGTCGCAACCCGGGAGACAGCACTTTGGAGAAGGTGCCCAGCAAAAGGCTCTGGCCGGGAAGCTGCGCTGCCACGGGCGCGGGCGGCGGGCCGTCGAACCACAGCTCGCCGTAGGGGTTGTCTTCCAGCAGGGCGATCGGGCTGCCTTGCAAGGCCTGCGCCCATTGTGTGCGCCGCGCCGCCGTCATGGTCTGGCCGGTGGGGTTGCGGAAGTTGGTCTGCAGATAGACCATGCGTGCGATGCGGCGCGCTGGTGCATCGAGCGCGGGCAGCGCGCCGTCGGCGTCTTCGTCCAGGTCGGCGAACCGCGGCGCGTAGGGCGCGAACGCCTGCAGCGCGCCGAGGTAAGTGGGGCGCTCCACCAGCACCGTGCTGCCGGGGTCGATCAACACCCGGCCTGCGAGATCAAGCCCCTGCTGTGAGCCGCTGGTGATGAGCACCTCATCGGCGTGGGCGGCGACGCCTTGCGTGCGCAGGTGCGCGGCCACCCACTCGCGCAGCGGCGCGATGCCTTCGCTGGGGCCGTATTGCAGCGCGCCCTGCGCCTGCGTGTCGAACACCTCGGCGCAGGCGGCGCGCAGCGCCTGCACCGGAAAGCTGTCTGCCGCAGGCAGGCCGCCGGCCAGCGAGATCATGCCGGGTTGTTCGGTGAGATTGAGCAGCTCGCGGATGGGGGAGGTGGTGTAGTGCGCGCTGCGCTGCGACAGGGTGATGGCCATGGAATCAGCTCCTTTTCAGAATGGGTTTGCGCGCGGCATGCACCGGCATGCGCCGCGCGAGAAAAACAACACCGAGAACGGCCCCGGCGAACAGCAGCGTGGTGCCGTCAAGCGCTTCATGCAGCAAGGCGGCCGCTGCCAGCATCGACAGGAAGGGCTGCAGCAGTTGCAGTTGGGAAATGCGCACCGTGCCGCCCAGCGCCAGCGCGCGGTACCAGGCGAGGAAACCCAGCCACATCGACACCGCGGACACATACGGGAATCCGCCCCAGGCGCAGGCCTGCACCGCCGTGCGCGGCCAGAGCCACCATGCCGCAGGGAGCGTGAGCGGCACGCTCGGCGCCCGCCCGCCGACGGGCTGGTTGAGACCTGGAACAACGGGGGCGTGGGTTGCATTCATGCGCTGCAGCTTAAAATCAAAACCACTACAGAACCAATACACATTGCAAGACAAAGAGGGCACTGTATGCCGCATTTGAACAATACAGAAGCGGCTGTCGATGCCGCAGCGCCGTTGCAGCGCCGGGCTGCGGCCACTCTGGCGGAGCAACTCAGCGCGCAGTACGCAGCGCGCATCCGTAACCGACTGCTGCCGCCGGGCAGCCGTCTGCCCTCGGTGCGCGACTGCGCCCGCCACCACAGCCTGAGCACGCAGACTGTGGTGGCGGCGTATGACCGGCTGCAGGCGCAGGGCTTGGTGGAGGCGCGTCCGCAGCGCGGCTACTTCGTGCGCGCCTTGCAGGATGATCTGCCCGCCTCATCGCGGCGCGGCGGCGCAGACGCTGCGTCTCCGCTGGCCGCACCGACGCACGCCACCGCGCTGGTGCGCGGCATGTTCCACCAGATGGGCGCGGGTTCGGGCGTGAGCCTGCGTGGCGCGCCCGGCTCTGGCGTGCTGCCCGCGCAGTGGCTGGAAAGCCCGGCGCTGGGCGCGGTGCTGCGTCGCGTCGCACGGGCCGGTGAACTGGAGCAGGCTTCGCTGCATTACGGCCATCCAATGGGCGACCCGCTCTTGCGAGAGGCCTTGTCGCGGCAGCTGGCGGCCCTGTCGCTGCGTGCGCCGCCACAGCAGATCCTCGCCACCAGCGGCGCGTCGCAGGCGCTCGATCTGGTGCTGCGCGCGCTGACCCGGCCCGGCGATGCGGTGCTGGTGGAAAGCCCCGGCTGGGCGATGCAATTTGCGCAGATGGCGCATCACGGCCTCAAGCTGCTGCCGGTGCCGCGCGGCCCGGACGGGCCCGATCTCGACACCCTGGAGCAACTGGCCCGCGTCCACGCGCCGCGGCTGTTCATCTGCGTGAGCGTGCTGCACAACCCCACCGGGCAGAGCCTGAGCGCGGCCAGCGCACACCGGGTGCTGCAACTCGCGCAGCGCTATGGCTTTCAGGTGGTGGAAGACGATGTGTACGCCGCCCTGGCCGAGGCCAGCAGCCCGCGCATGAGCGTGCTCGACCAACTGGAGCACACCATTTATCTCAGCGGCTTCTCCAAGATTCTCGCGCCGGGCTGGCGCGTGGGCTTTGTCGCTGCGGCGCCCGCCATCATCGACCGCCTGATCGACCAGAAGCTGCTCGCCGTGCTCACCACGCCCGCGCTGACCGAGCGCGCCCTGGCGCACCTGCTGGAGCAGGGCCAGTTGCGCCGCACCACGCAACAGGTGCGCGACCGGCTGGACGCGGCCCGCGCGCGCGCCGTGCGGCTGGCGGAGAAAGCGGGCTGCCGCTTTGTCACCCCGCCGCGCGGCCTGCTGGGCTGGGTGGACACTGGCGTGGACACCGCCATGCTGGCGCAGCGCCTGCTCGACGCCGGTTATCTGCTCGCGCCCGGCCACCTGTTCGACCCGCTGCAGCAGCCCACCACCCGCATGCGCATCAACTTCACGCAGACGCAGGACGAAGCATTCTGGCGCGCCTTTGCCGCCGCGCGGCGCTGACCCGCGCGCAGCGGCGCCGCCTGTGCGGCCTTCGTCGTGCTGGCCAGGTCATTGGCTCTTGGCGGCGCACCCTCTCAGTTGAATGCGTCATTTCCGAGGGCCGGTTGAGTGTTGTCGCACGACGGATGAATGGATACGATAGATTGCGATAGTATCCAAATGTACATCGCTCTTGCGTTCATCCCTCCCACCCATGCTCTCCCAGGTTTGGCACTTGCTGGCCGCGGGCGATGCGGCCACTTGGCACATCGTCGGCGTGTCGCTGCGCGTCAGCGGCGCCAGCGTGCTGCTCAGTCTGTTGTTCGGCTTGCCGCTGGGGGCGGGGCTGGCGGTGCATGCGTTTGCCGGACGCAGCGTGGTGGTGGCGCTGCTCAACAGCCTGCTCGGGCTGCCCTCGGTCATTGTTGGGCTGCTGGTGTATCTCTTGCTGTCGCGCAGCGGGCCGCTGGGTGAACTGGGGCTGCTGTTTTCTGTGCCGGCCATGATTCTGGCGCAGACCATTCTCACCACACCGCTGATCGCCGCCGTCACGCGGCAGATCGTTGCCGAAGCCTGGCGGCTGCACGGCGACACCCTGCGTTCCCTGCGCCTGCGGGCGCTGCAGCGCGTGCGCTGGCTGCTGTGGGACTGCCGCCATGCCTTGCTGGTGGCCGCACTGGCCGGCTTTGGCCGCGCCGTGTCCGAGGTGGGTGCGGTGATGATTGCCGGCGGCAATATCGAGGGCTACACCCGCACCATGACCACGGCCATCGCCCTGGAAACCAGCAAGGGCGATCTGCCTTTGGCGCTGGCGTTGGGCACGGTGCTGATGGCGCTGGTGCTGATGGTCAATGCGGCTGCGGCCCTGCTGCGGCAGCACGCGGCGGCGCGCTACGGGGAGGGCGCATGAGTGCGTCTGCGGACGGCGCCGGTCTGTTTCCCATCAGCCTGCAGGGTGTGGGCTTGCGCCGGGGGGCGAACTGGGTGCTGCGCGATCTCGATCTGCGGATCGAGCGCGGCGGCATCACCGCACTGGCAGGGCCGAACGGATCGGGCAAAACCAGCCTGCTGCGCCTGATTCATGGCCTGGAGCAGCCGACCTGCGGACTGCTGCGTTTTGCCGGGCAAGCGCCGCCGCTGGACGGCATGGCCTACGCGGCGCAAGCCATGGTGTTTGCGCACACGCCCATGCTGCGCGGCACGGTGGCGGACAACTTGCGGCTCGCGCTGACCGGGCGCGCGAAAGATTCCCATTTGATCGAGGCTGCGCTCGTCCGCGCTGGACTGCAAAGTCGCGCCGGGCAGAGCGCCGCCAGCCTGTCATCCGGCCAGCGTCAGCGGCTGGCGCTGGCGCGCGCCTGGATGATGCAACCCGCGTTGCTGCTGCTCGACGAACCGTGCAGCCATCTCGACCAGCAAGCCAGCGCAGACATCTTGCGCGAGGTGCAGGAACTGGCCGCGCAGGGCATGACCGTGCTGCTCAGCACGCATCGTCCGGAAGAAATCGCGCTGGCGCAGCGCGTGCTGCGGCTGGATCACGGCCAGTTGCAAACCCATTGCGCATTTCACCCACCCACGCCACAGCGCTTCGGCGCAAGACTCCAAGGAGACATCGCATGTTCACCCGATTCCACTTGCAATTCGCCCGTCTGATCGCCGCTGCGGCGCTGGGCCTCGCGCCACTCGCCGCTGGGGCGCAGACGCCGTCCAGCATCGTCGTCGCCTCCACGACGTCCACCGAGCAATCGGGCCTGTTCGGCCACATCCTTCCCCTGTTCACGCAGGACACCGGTCTTGCCGTGAAGGTCGTGGCGGTCGGGACGGGCCAGGCGCTGGACATCGGCCGGCGCGGCGATGCCGACGTGGTGTTCGTCCACGACCGCGCAGCGGAAGACCGCTTCGTGGCGGAGGGCTGGGGCGTGGACCGGCGCGACGTGATGTACAACGATTTCGTTCTTGTCGGGCCGAAGTCCGACCCGGCCGAGGTGGCGCAGGCCAAGACCTTGTCGGGCGCCTTGCGCCGGATCGCGTCGACACAAGCCTTGTTCATCTCGCGGGGGGACAAGAGCGGCACGCACGCCGCCGAACTGCGCGCGTGGAAGCAGGCGGGCGTCGATCCGGTGGCCGACGGGCGTGGCAAGTGGTACCGCGAAATTGGCGCCGGCATGGGGCAGGCGCTCAACACCGCCGCGGCGCTTGGCGCCTACACCCTGAGCGATCGCGGCACCTGGCTGGCGTTCAAAAACCGGGGCGGCCTGGCCATCGTGCTGCAGGGGGACAAGGCGCTGTTCAACCCCTACGGCGTGATGCTGGTCAACCCGGCCAGGCATCCCCAGGTCAAGGCGGCGCAGGGCCGCGCCTTCATCGACTGGCTCACCGGCCCGGTGGGTCAGCAGGCGATTGCCAGTTACAAGATCGGCGGGGAGCCGCTGTTCTTTCCGGACGCGAAAAGCAAGTAAATCAAGTCAAGCCGCGCGCTGCGCGCGCACGGCTGCGGCCAGCCCGCGCAGCAGCGGCACGGAGTCGTCCCAGCCCAGGCAGGCGTCAGTGATGGACACGCCGTGCGCCAGCGGCTGGCCCGGCTTGAGGTCTTGCCGGCCTTCACGCAGATGGCTTTCCACCATCACGCCGATGATGCGCCGCTCGCCCGCAGCAATGCGCTCGGCGATGCTGGCGGCCACCTCGATCTGCTTGCGCGGCTGCTTGGCCGAATTGGCGTGCGAACAGTCGATCATCACCTGTTCGCGCTGCCCGGCTTTGGCGAGCACGGCACAGGCCGCGTCAACTGATGCGGCGTCGAAATTGGGCGCCTTGCCGCCGCGCAGGATGACGTGGCAATCCGCATTGCCGCGGGTTTCGAAAATCGCCGCCACGCCCATTTTGGTCATGCCCATGAAAGCATGACCGCTGGCCGCCGACACCATGGCATCGGCCGCCACCTGCACCCCGCCGTCGGTGCCGTTCTTGAAACCCACCGGGCAACTCAGACCCGAGGCAAGCTGGCGGTGGCTCTGGCTTTCCGTCGTGCGCGCGCCGATGGCGCCCCAGGCGATCAGGTCGCTGAAATACTGCGGCGAGAGCAGATCAAGAAATTCGGCGCCCGCGGGCAGCCCAAGCGCATTGATGTCGAGCAGCAACTGCCGCGCGCGCTGCAGACCCTCGTTGATGCGGAAGCTGCCATCCAGCCGCGGGTCGTTGATATAGCCCTTCCAACCCACGGTGGTGCGCGGCTTTTCGAAATACACCCGCATCACGACGATGAGTGCATCGCCCAGTGCATCGGCCTCAGCCTTGAGCCGAGCGGCGTAGTCCATCGCCTGCGCGTGGTCGTGAATCGAGCACGGCCCGACCACCACGACCAGCCGGTCGTCCCGCCCCTGCAACGCTGCGGCGATGGCCGCGCGGCTGCGTTCCACCACGCTCTCCACCACCTCGGTCACCGGCAACTCTTCCAACAAAAGCGCAGGCGACACCAGCGCCCGAACCGCCTTGATGCGGGTGTCGTCGATGCGGGTGGTGTCGAGCGTGCCGTCGATGGCGCCGGCCTCGTGGTCATGGGTGGGGTCGTCGATGCGGGGCATGGTAGGTTGAGTCTGGAAAAGTGAAGTGACAAAGCGCAATGCATTTACTCCTGAGAAAACGCCAGGCCGCCCCAAGCTTCCTTGACCCCCACGGGGGGCAGGCTGGGCCATCCCCCTCCCGACCTCCCCCACGCAGTGGGGGAGGTGAGATCACTCCCTCCCCGCTCGTGGGGAGGGATGGGGTGGGGAGTGCCCGGCCCTGGGGGCGCTCAGTAGTCAGTAAATATGGCGACAAAAACGTACTTGGAAGCCGTATGAAAGCTTGCGCTATTGTCACCCTGCTGACTGTTTGCTTGATAACAGGGTCTCCGTATCATCCGCCAAATATTTTGTTCTGTAATTTCTGCCCAGAGGATGCGATGAAAAATCAATTTCGTCTATTGCTGGAGATTCTGGTCTTGACCCTTACGCCACCGGCTGCGGATTGCGCAGGCGGATGTGCAGTTCCTTGAGCTGCTTCTCATCCACCGGGCTCGGCGCGTTGGTCAGCAGGCATTGGGCGCGCTGGGTCTTGGGGAAGGCGATGACGTCGCGAATGCTCTGGGCGCCGGTCATCATGGTGACGATGCGGTCCAGGCCAAAGGCGATGCCGCCGTGCGGCGGCGCGCCGTATTGCAGCGCGTCGAGCAGGAAGCCGAACTTGGCGCGGGCCTCGTCGGGGCTGATGCGCAGCGCCGAGAACACCTTGCTCTGCACCTCGGCGCGGTGGATGCGCACCGAGCCGCCGCCGATCTCCCAGCCGTTGAGCACCATGTCGTAGGCCTTGGCGATGCACTTCTCGGGGGCGGTGTCCATCAGTTCTTCGTGGCCGTCTTTCGGCGCGGTGAAGGGGTGATGCACCGCGGCCCAGCGCAGGTTGTCCTCGTCAAACTCGAACATGGGGAAGTCGACCACCCACAGCGGCTTCCAGACGTTCTCGAACAGGCCGTGGCTCTTGCCGAATTCGCTGTGGCCGATCTTGACACGCAGGGCGCCGATGGCGTCGGCCACGATCTTGGACTTGTCGGCGCCGAAGAACAGCAGGTCGCCGCTTTGCGCGCCGCTGCGTTGCAGGATGGCGGCAATCGCCGCGTCGTGCAGGTTTTTGACGATGGGCGACTGCAGGCCCGGCCAGCGTGAGGGGCCATCCTGGCACGGGCCTTTGCTCGCGTCATTGACCTTGATCCACGCCAGGCCTTTGGCGCCGTAGATCTTGACGAACTCGGTGTAGGCGTCAATCTCGCTGCGGGGCATGGCGCCGCCGCCGGGCACGCGCAGCGCGACCACGCGGCCGCCGGGGGTGGTGGCCGGGCCGGAGAACACCTTGAAGTCCACATCGCCCATCACGTCGGTGAGTTCGGTGAACTCCATCTTGACGCGCAGGTCGGGCTTGTCGGAGCCGAAGCGGGCCATGGCCTCCGCATAGGCCATCACCGGGTAGGGGTTGGCGAGCTCGATGTCGAGCACGTCCTTGAACACGCCGCGGATCAGGGTCTCGAACAGGTCGCGGATCTCCTGCTCGTTCAGGAAGGAGGTCTCGCAATCGATCTGGGTGAATTCGGGCTGGCGGTCGGCGCGCAGGTCCTCGTCGCGGAAGCACTTGGTGATCTGGTAGTAGCGGTCGAAGCCCGAGACCATGAGCATTTGCTTGAACAACTGGGGCGACTGCGGCAGGGCGAAGAACTCGCCGTCGTGCACGCGGCTGGGCACCAGGTAATCGCGCGCGCCTTCGGGCGTGCTCTTGGTGAGCATGGGGGTTTCGATGTCGATGAAGCCCTGGGCGTCGAGGAAGCGGCGCACGGCCATCGCGACCCGGTAACGCAGCTTGAGGTTGTGCTGCATCTGCGGACGGCGCAGGTCGAGCACGCGATGGGTCAGGCGCGTGGTCTCGGACAGGTTGTCGTCGTCGAGTTGGAACGGCGGTGTGACCGAGGCGTTGAGCACGGTGATGTCATGGCACAGCACCTCGATCTTGCCCGAGGTCATGCCCTCGTTTTCGGTGCCAGCCGGTCGCGGCCGCACCAGCCCTTGCACTTGCACGCAGAATTCGTTGCGCAACCCTTCGGCGGTGGCAAACATGGCGGCGCGGTCGGGGTCGCAGACCACCTGCACCAGGCCCTCGCGGTCGCGCAGGTCGATGAAAATCACCCCGCCGTGGTCGCGGCGGCGTTGCACCCAGCCGCACAGTGAAACGGTTTGGCCCAATTGGGCTTCGGTCACCTGACCGCAATATTGGCTACGCAGACTCATGATGGAGGGATACTTTCTGGAAACAGGCCCTGCAGGACAGACCCGCAGGGGCAGATAAATTCAGGGCGCCGGGGGGCTCAATGCACCTGCGGATTGCTCGGTCCGCCAGGGACGACCACGCCCATGGAAATGATGTATTTGAGCGCAGTGTCCACGCTCATCTGCAGCTCGATCACGTCGCTGCGCGGCAGGATGAGAAAAAACCCGGAAGTCGGGTTCGGCGTGGTGGGCACATAGACGCTGACGTGATCGCCCGGCAGATGCGCGGCCACCTCGCCGCCCGGCGTGCCGGTCATGAAGGCGAGGGTCCACGAACCCTGCCTGGGGTATTGCACCAGCAGCGCCTTGCGGAAGGCATTGCCATTGCTGGAGAACAGCGTGTCCGACACCTGCTTGACGCTGCTGTAAATGGTTTTGACCAGCGGGATGCGCGTCATCAGCCCGTCCCAGCGGGCCAGCCACCATTGGCCGACGATGTTGGCCACAGCCAGGCCGGTGAGGAAAATGGCGGCGAGCACCAGCACCACGCCCACGCCGGGAATGTTGACCAGCTTGTCCAGCGCGGGCGCCAAGCCGGGGGCCACCGTGCTCAAGGCGCTGACCAGAGCCCGAAAAATGCCGTCGAACACGGCCAGCAACTGCCACAGCACCCAGATGGTGATGGTCAGGGGCAGCCACACCAGCATGCCGGCGATGAAAATACTTTTCAGGCTCATGGAATGAAACAGCCTTCCGGGACGCGGAAGGCAGGGAGTTCAGGGGAAGGGCATGGACGGCGCGGCTGGCCGCACCGCCATGAAAAAGCGCAGATCAATGGCAGGCGCAAGACGCTCCACAGGCCGCGGGCGGTGACGCATCCGAAGCGGGCGGTGCTGCCGCCGCCGCCGCGGAGGTGGCCGCAGCACCGCCGCCTTTGAAGTCGGTGGCGTACCAGCCCGATCCCTTGAGCTGGAACCCGGCCGCGGTGACCTGCTTGTGCAGTGCGGGTTTGCCGCATTGCGGGCAATCGGTCAGCGGGGCGTCGGACATTTTTTGCAGCGCATCCAGAGCGTGGCCGCAGGCGTCGCATTTGTAGGCGTAGATCGGCATGGTTCAAATCCTGTGAAAGTCGGTTCGCGCCGAGGGGTGGCGTGTTTTCAGCCAAATATGGGCGAAACGGCGCAGAACAATGTGCGCATTATAAAAATGCGCGACTGCTGCGGGTGGGCGGGCGGTCTTTTTCTCGCCTGTGGCACGCTGAACCGTGTCTATCTTTCGTTATCCATGCGCGGCGGCGCGATGTTCGCCGGCGCAATGCCCGGCGGCGCCAGCGGTGGCGGGGTGAATGTTGGCAGGCGCGGCGCGTAACTTGGCAAGCCAATGCCGCCGGACTGCGCGTTTTGCGGATCCATCTTGAGCTCCTGGAGCGCGCCGTCTCGTTCCAGCCAGACCATTTTGTAGCCTGTGACGCGCAGGATCACACCAGGAGACACGGCGTCGCCCACGACCACGGCGCGCGGCGGGTTGCCATCAATCCCAATCAGCGCCGAGCCAGCATCGCCCCCCGCAATCACGCCATAGAGCCGAAAGCGGCTGGGCGCCTGCGCGGCGCTTGCTGCACCCACGGGTTCGGCGCCGAACAGGCGCGCCGCCTGCTGCGCTGCCTGATCGGGCGACAGCGCGCCAATCAACTGGGCATCAGCCGGGACGGGGCTTGACGCAGCCAGCAACCGCAACCCCCAGGTGACCGCCAGCGCCGCGGTGGCAAACGCCAGCGCCACCGCCAGAAAAAACGCTGCTCTGCGGCTGTTTCGGGAAGAGACGCCGTTCATCGCAGGGTATTGGGTCGAGGTTCGCAACATGGCACCCTTATTATCCGCGCAGAGAGAGTCCCCCGGCCGCCTTGTGGCAGCCGATCCAGCGGGCACTGATGAGGTGAGGATTGATGGAAGCTGTTTTGAATTGTGCAACACCTCGCGCACCGCGCGCGCTGACAACGCCACGCAAATCGCGCGGCTTCACCCTGATCGAACTCATGGTGGTGCTGGTCATCATGGGCGTGCTGGCGGCGCTCATCGTGCCCAACATCATGGGCCGCACCGATGAGGCGCGGCAGACGGCGGCCAAAACCGACATCGCCACCATCATGCAGGCGCTCAAGCTGTACAAGCTGGACAACGGCATCTACCCCACCCAGCAACAAGGACTGCAGGCGCTGGTGGTCAAACCCAGCACCCCGCCGATTCCCAACAATTGGAAGCCCTATCTTGAAAAGCTGCCCACCGATCCCTGGGGCAACGCCTATCAGTACCTCAACCCCGGGGTGAAAGGCGCGGTGGACGTATTCAGCTACGGCGCGGATGGCAAACCCGGCGGCGAGGGCGCCAATGCCGACATTGGAAGCTGGCAGTAGCCGTACCGCGCCGCCCGTGAGCCAGGGCGCGCCCAGGCAGAGCCCGCCCTGCAGAGGAGCAGCGCCGCCGCGCCAGCGGCAAGCGTGGGGGTTCACGCTCAGCCGCCGGGCCGTCCCAAGGCTGAGCCAGCCCCCTCGGGGGGCAGCGCCGCCGCGTCAGCGGCAAGCGTGGGGGTTCACGCTCAGCCGCCGGGCCGTCCCAAGGCTGAGCCAGCCCCCTCGGGGGGCAGCGCCGCCGCGCCAGCGGCAAGCGTGGGGGTTCACGCTCAGCCGCCGGGCCGTCCCAAGGCTGAGCCAGCCCCCTCGGGGGGCAGCGCCGCCGCGTCAGCGGCAAGCGTGGGGGTTCACCCTCCTCGAAATGCTGGTGGCGCTGGTCATCGTCGGCATGGTGACCGCGCTGGCTGCATTTGCCTTGCCACCCTCCGAGAATGCGCAGATGCAGCGCGAGGCGCAGCGGCTTTCCGCCTTGTTCGACGCCGCGCGGCAGCATGCGGCTGAAACCGGCGTGCCCCTGGCCTGGGCCAGCGGGCCCGGCGGCTATGCCTTTGTGCAGATTGGGCCGCAGGGGTGGGAGCCGGTAGATTCCGACCTGTTGCGTCCACGCGTCTGGCCGTGGCTGGGCGGGCAGCGCGACATTCCTCCGCAAGACTGGCGCAGCGCCCTGGGCGCCCAGCCGCGCGAGGCGGCTTACTCTGCGGGTTCGGTCACTGTGAGCTTGCGCGAAGGGGGCGTGCGCAGCCTGGGTACGCCGCCGAGCTGGTTGCTGTTCGGCTCCGAGCCGGTGGGCGGCCCGGTCCAGATCGTGCTGTCCGACGGCGCCCAGCGCGACAGCATCCAAACCGACGGCTTCGCGCCTTTTGTGGTCAGCCGCAGCAGGTCATGACCAGGCGATCTTTTTGCACAGTGGTGCGTGCGATCTCTCAAGGAAGCGCAGGGCCGCCCCAAGTTTCCTTGTCCACCTCGCAGCTTGCAAGCTGCTCGGATTCGGCTCCGTCCAAGCTGCCGCAGGGCAGCTTGGAGCCGCGGGCCTCATCCCCCACGGGGGGCGGGCTGGGCGCAGCCCGGCCCTGGGGGCGCTCTCAAGGAAACGCCGGGCCGTCCCAAGTTTCCTTGACCCCCACGGGGGGCGGGCTGGGCGCAGCCCGGCCCTGGGGGCGCTCTCAAGGAAACGCCGGGCCGTCCCAAGTTTCCTTGACCCCCGCGGGGGGCGGGCTGGGCGCAGCCCGGCCCTGGGGGCGCTCAGACGCGGCCCCGCCGCCGAGCCGCCCCAAGGCAGGCGTCTCCCCTTCCCGACCTCCCCCACGCCGTGGGGGAGGGGAGACCGCTCCCTCCCCACTCGTGGGGAGGGTCGGGGTGGGGATGGCCCCCTCGGGAGGCAACGGCCCCGCCGCCGAACCGCCCCAAGGCGGGCGTCCCCCCCTCCCGACCTCCCCCACGCCGCGGGGGAGGGGAGACCGCTCCCTCCCCACTCGTGGGGAGGGTCGGGGTGGGGATGGCCCCCTCGGGGGGCAGCGCTGCCGCGCCAGCGGCAAGCGTGGGGGCAACGGCCCCGCCGCCGGGCCGTCCCAAGGCGGGGCCAGCCCCCTCGGGGGGCAGCGTAGCCGCGCCAGCGGCAAGCGTGGGGGCAACTGCCCCGCCGCCGGGCCGTCCCAAGGCGGGGCCAGCCCCCTCGGGGGGCAGCGCAGCCGCGCCAGCGGCAAGCGTGGGGGCAACTGCCCCGCCGCCGGGCCGTCCCAAGGTGGGGCCA
>JAQTVS010000238.1 GCA_028706735.1 Thiomonas sp. | reverse complement strand
CAGGTGGCGCAGGTAATCGATCGCCAGGCCGTTGTCAGTGCTGGTGGCCAGCAGGCGCATCAGGTTTTGCCCTGGATAGACCAGCGCCAGAGTGCCTGCGCACAGCAGTCCCAGGCCGAACAGGGCGCCGCGTGGAAACAGACGGCTGCGCTGCGGATCATCAGGCGAGATGTGCAGCGGGTCGCGAATCGGAGGGCGGGGTTTTTCCTGCATCGAAACGGATTGTCGGACAGCGCGCGGTCGATCAGACTGGTTTCAGCGTGAGATCAACGGTGGCGCCGCCGCTGCTGATGCGCACTCCATTGGCAGACTGTTCGACTTTCGCACCATTGCCAGCCAGCACGCGCCAGCCAGAGGGCAGTTGAAACAGGGCGTCGACGGGCAAGTGCCCTTGCAGGCTGACCTGCACGCTGCGGTCGTTCTGCACGGCCCAGCGGGTGACATCGGCGTTGGCTTCGATCAGGCGCGCAACGGATGGCGTCGGGGGCTGGCCCGCAGCCTGGCTGCGCAGCACGGCCTGTCCAGCAATCGCGTGCAGGTAGCGCTGCTGCCCATGCGCGTTCCAGCCGACGATGTTCTGGCAGCTTGCCAGCGCGGGCGCCGCCGCGGGGACGGGTTGGGTCCACTGGCGCAGCTCTGCGCCGCTGCGCAGCCGCCAGCCGCCGGCCAGCCGCCGCGCCACCGTGGCTTGCCGCCAGTCGTTCACGCTGCGGAAGTATTGATGGCCGTAAATGGCGTGCAATGGTTGTTTGAGCGCCCACTGGTACACGGTGTGCAGACTCTTGGCGCCGGCCGCCTTGGTCACGATGTAGGGGTGGTAATAGAGGTCGATGGGCTTGAAGCGGCGCGGAGAATCGGTCATCTGGTAACTCTCGATCACGCGCTCGAAGCCGAAGTAAGGACCGGTCCAATTGTGGGTGTAGTCTTCCTCATTCGACTGCGCGGCATAGACTTGGAAATACTGGCCTTTGGGGATGCCCATGGGCCAGATGTCAGACAGCGTGGGCCGGGTCTTGCTGATGGGCGCGCCGCCGCCGTTGATGTTGCCCAGGCCGTATTCATAGGCCATGGCCACGGCCTCGTCTGGCGGATTGCAGTCTCCGGGCCACAGAATCATGTTGCACTTCTTGCCAGGCGGGCAAAGTTTGTCGTCGATGTATTGCGCGGCCTCGATGACATTGCTCTTGGTGCTGAAGGTGTAATTGGGCAGCGGCAGGTAATTGCCGTAGGGATAATTTTTTGTCTCTTTGCCGCGGGTGTGCGTCTGGCTCGCCGCAACCCAGTTGAACGGGTGCGACCAGGTGTGGCTGCCCACTTCGATCCAGGGCAGGGCGTACATGCGTTTCGCCCATTTCTGCGACTGGTCTGCCAGCTTGGGGTACAAGCCTTCATGACTGATTTCGCCAATGATGACCGAAGCCAGCGTGGGCACTTTATATTTTTCGAGAAATTCGGTCACCAAGACTTCGCACGCCAGTGGTGAACCCGGTTGATCACAGGCGTTCGGCCAGCCATCGCCATCGAAGTGCACGAAAAACACCCGTCGCCCGGTGCGGGTGGTGATGTCGGGCATGGGGTCTGCGCCCACGCGCAGCGCCGCGCGGAAAAATTCGACGGGCTCGATGGACCAGCGCGTGCCAGTGTTGCCCGGCAGATTGAACACGCCAAAAGCCCCCAGCGCGTAGCCCCCCCAGGCCGTGATGGCCGCGCCGTCCATCGCCTGTCCGTCGGCGCCGGTGGCGCGCAGCCACACTTGGGCGTCCGGGCCCGCGGCGAGCTGGACGGTGTCTTGCGCGCCGATGAGGGGTATGACTTCGCCGTTGGGCGTGCCGGGTTGCCTTTGCACTTTGATTGGCGCGGCAATCGGGCCGTCACCGACCTGTGCGCCCAGATCGGCCAGCACGTCGAAATCGACATATCCCAGCACAGCCACGGGTACGCCTTCGGCCTTGGCGCGCTTGAGCAGGGCGCGGATGTCTGGCGGCGCCTTGCCGTCATCCGGGTAGAGCACGACAGCGGCGTAGCGCCCGGCCAGCGGCTCGGTGATCGCGGGCGCGCCGACATAGCGGTATTCGGGAACCAGGCCGAGATATTCCAGCGGCATGGCGCCGTAGAGGTGCGCGCTCTGCGCCTGCAGCTCGGGGCTGTTGCCTTGTTCGCAGGAATGCAGCAGCAGCACGCGGCGCGGCACGAGTTCCACCGCACCCACGCCCAGGCTCTCCAGCAGCGGATCGGCCACCCAGGGAATGAGGCCCTGCGCGGCAATTTTTTGTGCCGTCTGCCGAGCGAGTGCGCGGTCTTGCGGGGCGCAATAGTCGATGCCGATGCAAGGCAGCTTGAACTGGCTGCGCATCTCGCCAAAGCGGGCGAGCAGCCACTCGCGGTCCGCGGGCTTCACGTCGACATAGGATGCTTCACCCTGATTCCAGCCACGATACAGAGATTCCGCCGCCACGGCGAGGATGCTCGGCGCCAGGGTGGCGTCAACCAGCTCGAAGCCGCGGTTGAGCATCAGACGGATGCCAGGATAGGCGGCAAGCAGGCCGCGCAGGGTTTCCGCCAGCGCCTTGGCCTGTTGCTGCTGCGCCTGCGGGGTTTTGGCCAGCAGTTGGTAGGAGTCGAGGGTATCGAGGAAAAAGGCGCGGAATCCGGCGTCCCACAGTGGTTTGACCATGCGTTCGCGCAGGAACTGCGGCCAACCGGCAGCGGTCTGGTCGATCACGCGCGAGCCCCAGGCGGCGTTTGACGCGGGCAGCCAGGCCTTGGGCATATCGGCGTAGTAGGGGCGCTCCGGAGTGACTTCGCCCACCGACAGATAGGCCAGCGCCAGGGTGTCCGGCCCGAGCGTGGAGACGATTTTTTTGTCTTGCGCCAGGGCGTGCTGCGGTTCGAGCACCACCCAGTCGAAGGCGCGCAGGTCGTCCACCGGAATGCGCGCCCCGTAGTAAAAAGCGACGGCGGGCATGTCGGCGGCATTCGCCGCATCTTGCAAGCACGCGGGACATTGACCGCAGGCGCAGGCGGCGGCTTGCGCCTCAGCCTGCCCCGCGCCGAGCAGGCCGAGGCCAAGCAGACTGCCGCGCCTCAGGGGGTTGGCGAGCAGGCGGCTCTGTGCGATAGATTGAAGAAAATGGCGGCGTTGCATGTGCGGCTCTGAAGTGCGAATGTGATTTCAGACCATTTCTGGACTGGATCGATTCTGTGAATACAGCGGCGTAACTGGCCGATTTTCCAGGTTTTTCATGGCATCCATCGGGCCGGTGCGCAGGTTTTTTGTCAAATTTGTGATTTTTTACGTTACGCGCTTCTTTTTGAACGCGCCTGGAGACGGATTGCATGCATGCCCACCCGATCTGGCTCGACACCCACGCGCACCTCGATGCGGCCGAGTTTGGCGGCGGATCGGTGGATGTGGCCGCGCGCGCGCGGCGGGCCAGTGTGCTCAGCGGCGTGATTCCGGCGGTGGAATGCGGCAACTTTCCTGCTGTGCAGGCTCTGGCCCGCCAGTGCGGCTGGGGCTATGCGCTGGGCATTCACCCGCTGTATGTCGAGCGGGCGCAGGAGCCCGATCTGGAGGCGCTGCGCGAAGCGGCGGAGCGGGCGCTTGCCGATCCCTTGTTCGTTGGCATCGGAGAGATCGGGCTGGACTTTTTCGTCCCCGGCCTGGACCGCGGCAAGCAACAGCGTTTTTACGCGGCGCAGTTGCGCATCGCCCGTGACTTCGGCTTGCCGGTGATTCTGCATGTGCGCAAATCGCAGGACGAGCTGCTCGCCGGATTGCGCCGCGCCGGGTTTGCCGCCGGGCAGCCCGCAGGCATCGCCCATGCGTTCAACGGCAGCATGCAGCAGGCCAAAGGCTTCATTGATCTGGGCTTTGCCCTGGGGTTTGGCGGGGCGATGACCTTTGAGCGCGCGCTCAATATCCGCCGACTGCTGGCGGGCGTGCCCGACACCGCGCTCGTGCTCGAAACCGATGCGCCCGATATTCCGCCGGTCTGGCTCTACCGGCCACGCAACGCGCAGCTTGAGGCGCCGCCTATCCCCAACTCGCCAGAACAGTTGCCGCGCATTGCGCAAACCATGGCAGCGCTGCGCGGCTGGTCGATCGAGAAGACTGCGGTGCAGACCACATCCAACGCCCTGCGCGTCTTGCCGCGTCTGGCAGGGGCGCTGTGCGCTGCGGGTTTCCCGTCTGTTGCAGCGCCGGGGTCTTGATTTCTGCGTGTCAGGCCGTATGTGTCTGCGCAGCTTTTCTCTTTCCGTTTCTCTCACGCACCATGAGCACAGAACAAACCACTGAAGCTTCCGCCGCCGCGCACACCCACGCCTTCCAGGCCGAAGTGCGCCAGTTATTGCACCTCGTCACCCACTCGCTGTATTCCAACCGCGACATTTTTCTGCGCGAACTGGTCTCCAACGCCTCGGACGCCTGCGACAAGCTGCGTTTTCAGGCGATTGATGATGCCACGCTGATGGAGGGCGATGCCGACCTGCGCATCCGCATCGCAGTCGATGCGGACAAACGCACCCTCACCATCAGCGACAACGGCATCGGCCTCAGCCTGGAGGAGGCGGTTGAACATCTGGGCACCATCGCCAAGTCGGGCACGCGCGAGTTCATGCAAAAACTCGGCGACAAGCAAAAGCCCGATGCCGCGCTGATCGGCCAGTTTGGCGTGGGCTTTTATTCCGGCTTCATGGTGGCCGAGCGCATCACCGTCGAATCGCGCAAGGCTGGCATGGCCGAGGGCGAGGGCGTGCGCTGGGTGTCTGAGGGCACGGGCGAATTCACCGTGGAAACCATCTCTCGCGCCAAGCGGGGGACCGATGTCATCCTGCATCTGCGGGCCGACGCGCAGGACACGCCGCACGAGGACAAGATCGACAAATACCTGCGCGTCTGGACGCTCAAAGATCTGATCGGCAAATACTCCGACCACATCTCCCTGCCCATCGAAATGCGCAAGGAGCACTGGGACGCGGAGCAAAGCAAATACGTTGCCACCGACGAGTGGGAGCAGATCAACAGCGCCGCAGCGTTGTGGACGCGCAGCAAGTCCGACAT
>JAQTVS010000237.1 GCA_028706735.1 Thiomonas sp. | reverse complement strand
ACACGACTACCGTTGTCGAGCACGCCGAGCATGCGGTCGGCAAACACCAGATCGCCGCTGAAGGCGATGCGCTGCCTGGGCAGCCAGACCACGGCGTCGCCGGGGAAGTGGCCATTGCCGAAACGGCGCAACTCCAAATTGACACCACCGAGGGTGAGCTTGGCCTCGTCACCGGGCAGCGGGTCGGGGCTGCTCATGGGTGTCGTGCCCGCAGCGGTTTCGCCCAGCAGCATCTTCAGCCCTTGCAGTTCCTTGGCGGCGTTGGCCTGCTGCACTTTGACGGTGCTGCCCAGCGCGATGATTTTGGCGCCCTGCGCAGCGAAGGTGGCGTTGCCCAGCCAGCGGTGGTCCTGGCTGCCAGTGTTGATCACCCAGCGCACGGGCTTGGGGGTGATGGTTTTGAGCGCGGCTTCGATCAGCTCGGCACCCGCCTTGGTCGCGCCACTGTCGATGAGAATCACCCCGTCCGGGGTGACGATGGCGCCGAAGGTGGCGTTGTCGCCCGCGTTGGCCGCGTCGCGCTGACCCAAGGGGCCGACGAGGGCGTAAATGTTGTCCGCCACCTTGACCGGCTGCAGCACACTGGCTTGGGCGGCCAAGGCATAAGCCGCCAGGGCGGCAGTGGCGAGGATTTTGAGCATCGTTTTGAACAAGGGGGCTCCCTAAAAAAGTCGCTTCAACTTGTAGGCGGCGCGAGAAGTTGGCGGTGCGCGACGGGCGACTGCATCGCGGTGGCGCGTCGGCATGACGGTGTGCGTCAGCGTGCGCGCCGGTTTTGTGCATCGATCACCACTTCGCCGTCTTCCTTGCTGAACGGCGCAAGCTGCCCCGCTGGCAGCAGTTCGAGCACGGTCTCGGAAGGGCGGCACAGGCGAGTGCCTTTCGGAGATGCGACGATGGGCCGCTCGATCAGGATGGGGTGGGCCAACATGGCATCGAGCAGCGCGTCATCGGACAGTGTGGGGTCGTCCAGCCGGATCGCGTCATACGGTGTGCCCTTGCGCCGCAGCAACTGGCGCGGGGTCAGGCCCATAGCGGTCAGCAGCGCCTGCAGCGTGGCGCGGTCGGGCGGTGTTTTCAGGTACTCGATCACCTCGGGTTCCACGCCGGCATGGCGGATCAGCGCGAGCACATTGCGCGAGGTGCCGCAAGCGGGGTTGTGATAGATGCGGGTGGCGGTCATGGTTCAGGGCGTGGCGGAGTTGAGAAGAATAATCGGCTCCATGTCGGCGGGCATCTGCGCCAGTTCGGCATCGGTGAGCCGGGCATACACCTCCAGCAGATAGCCGCTGGGGTCGCGCAGCCAGAGTTCGTGCAGCGGCGTGCCGCGCCAGGTGGTGCGCGGCGGCTTGACGATCTCGGCGCCTGCGGCCACGGCGGCATGATGGGCCGTGATGACTTCAGCCTTGCCCGCCACACCTAGTCCGAGGTGGTAGAGGCTGTAGGTGTCGAGCGTCTCGCCGCGGTCATTGACGAGCAGCACCAGATTGAGGTGCAGCTGCGGCACGATGAAGGTGCTGTAGCGCGCGGTGCGGTCTTTGGGCGGCAGGCCGAAAAACGCGGTGTAGAACGCCGTGCTGCGCTCCAGATCGGCGACGCGCAGGCTCATGTGGAATTCATGGGCCGCAGGGAATGTGGGCGAGGAAGTCATGGTGGTTTTCTCAAGATGCCAGGGACGGGAGACTTGGCGCGAACCGGTGTTCACTCTCTGCGCGGCGTCGCCATTCAGCTCAAACGCCAGGCCAGCGCCAGCAAGGTGATCAGCAGCACCGGCGTGGTGAGAACGAGCCCGATGCGCATGTAATAGCCCCAGCCGATGTGCATGCCCTTGCGGTCGAGCACATGCAGCCATAGCAGCGTAGCCAGACTGCCGATGGGGGTGAACTTGGGGCCGAGATCGCAGCCGATGACGTGGGCGTAGATCATGGCTTCGCGCACGGACGGGTCCAGCCCTTGCGCGTGGTGGATGCCTAAAGCGCCGATCAAGGTCATGGGCAGGTTGTTCATCACCGACGACAACAGCGCGCTGATGAAGCCGGTGCCAACGGCGGCGGCAACCACGCCGTGGCGGGCCAGCGCCTCGAGCACCAGCGCCAGGTCGTCGGTCAGCCCGGCGTTGCGCAAGCCATAGACCACCAGGTACATGCCCAGCGAGAACAGCACGATCTGCCAGGGCGCGCCCTTGATGACGTGGCGCAGGTCAATGACCGCGCCGCGCCCGCCGCGCCACCAGCGCCCGGCCAGGGCCAGCAGTAGCAGCGCGGCAATGCCCGTGACTAGCGACACCGGCACCTGCCACGCGGCGGTGACGAAATACGCCACCAGCAGCGCGGCCATCACCGGCCAGGTCCAGCGGAACACCAGCGCATCCTTGACGGCGCTGGCCGGGGCGTCGAGCCGGGCGAGGTCATAGCGCGCCGGAATGTCTCGGCGGAAAAACAACATCAGCACGCCAAGTGTGGCGGCCAGCGCGGCCAGGTTTACCGGCGCCATCACCGCGGCGTAGCGGTCGAAGGGAATGCCGAAATAGCCTGCGGTGACGATGTTGACCAGATTGGAAATCACCAGCGGCAGCGACGTGGTGTCGGCGACGAAACCGCAGGCCATGACGAACGCCAGCGCCGCCGCAGGGCCGAAGCCCAACGCCAGCAGCATGGCCAGGACAATGGGCGTGAGGATGAGCGCCGCACCGTCATTGGCGAAGAACGCCGAGATCACCGCACCCAGCACCACGATCAGCGGAAACAGCCGCCGCCCGCGGCCGCCGCCCCAGCGCGCCACATGCAGCGCGGCCCAGTGAAACACCCCGGCATCGTCGAGGATGAGCGAGATGATGATCAGGCCGACGAAGGTGAAGGTCGCGTCCCAGACGATGTGCCACACCACGGGAATGTCGCTGAACTGAATCACCCCGGCGGCCAGCGCCACTGCCGCGCCACCCAGCGCGCTCCAGCCGATGCCCAGACCGCGCGGTTGCCAGATGACGAAGATGAGGGTGACGATGAAAATCAGCAAGGCGGCAAGCATGAGGCGGCGGCAGTGTGAACAAGAGAAAACGAAAACGGCAGGCGTTACACAACCTGCCGTCGAGGCAAGATGACTTTACTTGGCGCTCACGGCAAGCGGTTCTTGCTCGCACTGTTCAGGCAAAGGCATGACCGGCACCTTGCCGATATTCACGATTTCCCGCTTGATGGCGGCCTCGTCCAGGCGCTCCAGCGGCAGACTGATGAAGGCGCGCGCCCGGCACATGATCTGGCGGAAGATGGTCTGGAATGCGCGCCGCTTTTGCTCGTCGCTGCCCTCCACGGCGGCTGGGTCTTCAAAGCCCCAGTGCGCTGTCATCGGGTGGCCGGGCCAGATGGGGCAGGTCTCGCCCGCGGCCTTGTCGCAGACGGTGAAGACAAAGTCCATCTGCGGGGCATCGGGCGTGGCGAATTCATCCCAGCTCTTGCTGCGCAGGGTGTCTGTCGGATAGCCGATGCTTTTGAGCTGCTCGATGGCGAAGGGGTTGACCACCCCGCCTGGATGGCTGCCCGCGCTATAGGCCTTGAAGCGGCCCTTGCCCAGCGTGTTGATCAGCCCCTCGCCCATGATCGAGCGGGCGGAATTGCCGGTGCACAGCACCAGTACGTTCAAAACCTTGTCCATGAAGACTCCGAGTGGGTGAAAGATCAGCAGCAGGATGATTTGGAAGCGGAGGCGGAAGCGGAGGTGCCGCCACAGCACGAGGTCGCCGGGCGCGGCGCCGGTGACGGTACGGCAACCACGGCAGCAGGCACGCAGCAAGCGCCCGCATCGGGCGAGTCATTGAACATGGGAATCGTGTCCAGCGTGTGATAGGTCTCCCAGGCGATGCCGACCGGGTCGTTGGTCCAATATTTGTCGGAGCGGGCATAGCAGCAGGCGGTGCCGGTTTCTTCGATGAAGCCGGCCTCGGTGGATTCGAGCCTTTGCCGCATCTCCAGCAGTTCCGCATCGCTTTCCACCTGAATGCCCAGATGGTTCAAGCCGGGCTCGGCGCCGCGCTGCGAAATGGCGAAGTTCACCCGCGGGTCGTCGAGCATCCACTTGGCGTAGTCTGCCTTGCGCACTGTGGGCTCGGCGGCGAACAGGCCGGAATAGAAGCGAATGGCGTCGTCCAGCGCGGGCACGCTGACGTGGACATGAAAGCGTTTCATGGGGTGATGTCCTCAAGGGTTGATTGCACGCTGGTGGCGCAGTGCGCACCGACCGGGCCGCAGGGATTGCCGCCGCAGCAGTTGTCGGTGAGATAGCCGATCAGCTCATTCATGGTGGCGAAGCGCGCGGTGTAGATCACAAAGCGCCCCGCCTGCCGCGACTCGGCCAGATCGGCATGCGCGAGTTCTTTCAGGTGGAACGAGAGCGATGAGGGCGCGATGCCGGTCAACTCGGCAATCCTGCCCGCAGCCAGACCTTCGGGGCCAGCCTGCACCAGGGTGCGAAAGACGCGCAGACGCGAGTCCTGGGACAAGGCGGCAAGAGCAAGCAAGGCGGCTTTTGTTTCCATGATTCGAAGTTTATCGAAATATGGAAATAAAGCAAGAATTTTCTTCTCACCCAATCCGGTTTCAAGCTGTCAGGCGCTGCCGATCAGAATGCCGGTGGCGAAGACCAGCAGGCCACCGACCACGACCTGCAGAATGGCCAGGCCAAAAGACGCGTCCATGAAGCGTTTGCGCACCCACGCGATCAAGACCAGTTCGATGGCAACGACGATAAAAGCCAGCGTGGTGGCGAGGTGGAAGTTCGGGATGAGATAGGGCAAGGTGTGGCCCAGGCCGCCGAGCGCTGTCATCAAGCCGGTGACGCCGCCGCGCAGCCACGGGCTGCCGCGCCCGGTGAGCGAGCCGTCGTCGGACATGGCCTCGGCAAAGGCCATGCTGATGCCAGCGCCGAGGGCCGCAGCAAGCCCGACCAGAAAGGTCGCCCAGGTGTCATGCGTGGCAAAGGCGGCGGCGAACAGCGGTGCGAGGGTGGACACCGAGCCGTCCATCAGCCCGGCCAGACCCGGCTGGATGAACTGCAGCACGAAGGCGCGGCGCTGGGTTTCGCGCTCGGAAT
>JAQTVS010000236.1 GCA_028706735.1 Thiomonas sp. | reverse complement strand
ACTCAGCGGAGTGCATGCCGAACTGGAGCAGCGCGTATTGCAGAAAACAGCGGCCCTGCGCACCGAACAGCAGCGTCTCGCGGCGCTGTATGAAGTGAGTGCGCTGGTGTCGAAGGCGCAGAGCCTGGACGAGTTGTCGCAGTCGTTCGTACAGGTCGTGCGGCGCATCGCCGGGGCGGATGCCGCTGCCTTGCGCTGGACCGATGAATCGGCGCGCCGCTACCTGCTGCTGGCCTCCGATGGCTTGCCCGCGGCACTGGCCGAGGAGGAGCAATGTCTGATGTCCGACACCTGCTTTTGCGGGCAGGCGCAGCATCACGGCGGCCCGAAGATCGTGCAGTTTCACCGGCTCCAGCCCGATGGGCAGACGCTGCCAGGGCGCGTGGCGTGTGAACGTCTGGGCTATGCCACGCTGCTGAGCATTCCCGTGCGGGCGCAGCAGCGGCTGCTCGGCGAGATCGATCTGTTCTTCCACACCGGGCAATCCGCCGATGACGCGCAGCATGCCCTGCTCGACACCCTCGCGGGCCACTTGGCTGCAGCGATGGAAAGCCTGCGCAGCGCCGCGCTGGAGCGTGAGGCCGCGGTGTCGCAGGAGCGGGCTTTCCTAGCGCGCGAGCTGCACGATTCCATTGCGCAATCGCTGGCCTTCATGAAAATTCAGCTCCAACTGCTGCGCACTGCCCTGCAGGCGGGCAAGGTGGAAAAAATCGAACAGGTGGTGAGCGAGCTCGATGTGGGCGTGAAGGAAAGTCTGGCCGATGTGCGCGAGCTGCTGCTGCACTTTCGCACCCGCACCCAAGAGCAGGACATCGAGCCCGCGCTGCGCAGCACGGTGCAGAAGTTCGAGCTGCAGAGCGGGCTGTCCGTCGATCTGGTGTTTCACGAGCATGGTCAGCCGCTCGATCCCGACGTGCAAATTCAGGTGCTGCACATCGTGCAGGAAGCGCTGTCCAACATCCGTAAACATGCCAAGGCCACGCAGGCCCGCTTGGTGGTGGACAGCCTGCCGCGCTGGCGCTTTGTCGTTTCAGATGATGGCCGTGGCTATGATCCGGCGGTCATCGCCCAAGATGGGCAGGCCCATGTGGGCCAGCAGATCATGCGAGAGCGCGCTGCCGCCATTGGCGGGCACTTGAGCATCGAAGCCCAGCCCAATGGCGGTGTGCGCGTCACCCTGGAACTGCCGGAATTCCCGGCAGCAGCGTCTGGACGCGCAACACAACGCACCGAGATTCCCCCCTATGCCACCTGACATCCGCATTCTGCTGGTCGACGATCATGCGCTGTTTCGTCGCGGCCTGGTGGCCTTGCTCGGTGAAGCGCCTGCCATGCAGGTTGTCGGCCAGGCCGGCGATGCGGGTGAAGCGCTGCGGCTGGCGACGCAGTTGCAGCCCGACATCATTCTGCTCGACAACCATCTGCCGGGCGTTCGCGGCATCGACGCCGTGGAAAGTCTGCGGCAGGCCGCCCCGGCTAGCCGCGTATTGATGCTCACCGTCAGCGAGGAGGCGACCGACCTTGGGGCTGCGCTGCGCGCCGGAGCGAGCGGATATCTGCTCAAGACCTGCGAGACCGACGAGCTGATCGGAGGCATTCGACGCGCACGGCGCGGCGAAGTCGTCATCGGCACCGACATGGCCGCGAAACTTGCACAAGCCTTCATCGTTCCGGAACCGGCGGGCTTCGCAAAAGAAGAACTCCCGGCGGACGCGCTGAGTGAGAAAACGCCGCTCAGCCCGCGCGAGCGGCAGATCGCCGCCGCCATCGCCCGCGGCGCAAGCAATAAGGTCATCGCACGCGAACTCGACATCGCTGAAACCACAGTGAAGGTCCATGTGCAGAGTATCTTGCGCAAGCTTGACCTCAGTTCGCGGGTGCAGATCGCCGTCTATGCCAGCGCGCGCGGATTGACGGACTGAGAGGGTGTGAACAAAGCCGCCATGCCCGCTCCTCGCGCCCAAACACCCCCGCTCGGCGTTGCGCTCGGTGTCTCAGGTGCGCGCCGTGCCGACGGGCACGGCTGTGCTTTGCGCCTTGACCGGGGGCGTTTGGACGCGCTGCTCGGCCACGCCGGATTCATTCACACCCTCTGACAACTCACTACCTAAAGGAGTACTCGATGCATATCGCCAGTTTTGCCGACCTGCTGCATGCTGCGAGGACGCAGGACCAACCCCAGCGCCTGCTGTTCATCTTCGCCGCGTCCGAGTTGCCGGACGATGCATCCAATACCCAGAAAGAGCGTTACCAGGCGCGCATGGGAGGGGCATTGTCGCCGGTGGTCTATGTGGACAAATCACCCGAAGAGATCGGCAATTTCGACGAACTCGTCGAGGAATCGAGAGCCACCGGAGCGAGTTGGGACATCGTGTTCATCACCAGCCTGTCCGGACAGGAAGGGCAACCGCCGGACAATGACCAGATCGAACAAACCTTCGTCCGCCTGATCGAGATGATCCGCCTCGGGCAGATTGACAGCTTTTTGACCTTTGATCGCGAGGGCGGCATCGTACGCCTGTATTAAGAAATATTGGAAGAGCCCGAGTGTCACGAGATGTTCCCTTGACACCTGCGCGTGGCGCGGCTCTGATGTAGCACTTCTTGAATGCGGCCATGCTCCGATGGTCGTAGTTCTTTCGAACGATGCCCCAGCCGGTGCGCCCGTTCGTTTGCACATTGCACTCAGCCGGCAGACGAATGTTCCGAACGACCCGCAGAGCCTAGATTTCTCCAGGCAATGAAAAGGAGTCTGTCATGAGCGCGAATGTGCAGCAACACAACCGGCAAGCCTGGTCGGTGCTGATCGTCAGCACCTGGGCGTTCACGGTGTGTTTCATGGTGTGGATGATGTTTGCCGTCATCGGCATCCCCATCAAGAAAACCCTCGGCCTCAATGCCACCGAATTCGGCCTGCTCACCGCCATGCCGGTGCTCAGCGGTTCGCTGATCCGCGTGCCGCTGGGCATCTGGACGGATCGCTACGGCGGCCGCATCGTGTTTGCCGCCATCATGGCGGCCACTGTCATCCCCATCTGGATGCTGTCCTATGCCACGCAGTACTGGCAATACCTGACCATCGGCCTGTTCATCGGTCTGGCCGGTGGCTCGTTCTCGGTCGGCACGCCCTATGTGGCGCGCTGGTTTCCCAAGGAACGCCAGGGTCTGGCGATGGGCATTTTCGGCGCGGGCAACTCGGGAGCCGCGGTCAACAAATTCGTCGCCCCGGCCTTGGTCGTGGCTTTCGGCTGGACCATGGTGCCGCATGTGTATGCCGCCGTCATGCTCGGCACGGTCATTCTGTTCTGGGTGTTCAGCCGCCACGACAAAAGCCATGTGGTGCAGGGCCAGACCAGTTTCATGGATCAGTTGAAGGCTCTGCGCGATCCCGGCGTGCTCAAGTACAGCCAGTACTACAGCATTGTGTTCGGCGGCTATGTGGCGCTGGCGCTGTGGATGGTGCAGTACTACGTCGGCGAATACAAACTCAGCCTGCCTGTGGCCGCGCTGTTGGCCGCCGCCTTTTCGCTGCCCGGCGGCGTGTTGCGCGCGGTGGGCGGCTGGCTGTCTGACAAATACGGCGCGCACAGCGTGACCTGGTGGGTGCTGTGGGTGAGCTGGGTGGCGCTGTTTCTGCTGTCCTACCCGCAAACCCAGTTCACGGTGCAGACCACGGGCGGCGCGACGACCTTCCACATCGGCCTGAATGTCTACACCTTCACCGGGCTGATGTTCATCCTCGGCATCGCCTTCGCCTTCGGCAAGGCCAGCGTATTCAAGTACATCGCCGACGACTACCCAGCCAATATCGGCACGGTCTCGGGCATTGTCGGCCTGGCAGGCGGGATGGGCGGCTTCCTGCTTCCCATCATGTTTGGCGCCCTGCTCGACCTCACCGGCATTCGCTCTTCGGCCTTCATGCTGATGTATGGCGTAGTCTCGGTCTCGCTGGTGTGGATGTTCTTCACCGAGGTCCGCCGCACCGATGTATTCAAGCCGACTTCCCCATCGAACAACCCCAAAGCATCTGGAGGTGGTCTGTCGCACGGCCAGCCCGCTGCTGCCGATCGCCATTGAGATTCCAGGAGAAACAACATGTCCAGTCATGTCATCAAACATTGGAACCCGGAAGACCCCGCGTTCTGGAAAAGCGAAGGACAGATGATTGCGCAACGCAATCTCTGGATTTCCATTCCGGCACTGACACTCGCCTTCGCGGTGTGGATGGTGTGGTCTGTGGTGGTGGTCAAGCTGCCGCAGGTCGGATTCAAGTTTTCGACCAATCAGTTGTTCTGGCTTGCGGCACTGCCCGGCCTGTTCGGCGCCACGCTGCGCATCTTTTATTCCTTCATGGTGCCGATCTTTGGCGGTCGGCGCTGGACCGCGATTTCCACCGCCTCGTTGCTGTTGCCCGCACTGGGCATCTATTACGCGGTGCAGAGCCCTTCGACCCCATACGAGATCTTCGTCATCCTGGCGTTGCTCAGCGGCTTCGGCGGCGGCAACTTCGCCTCATCGATGGCCAACATCAACTTCTTCTTTCCCAAGGCGCAGAAGGGCCTGGCGCTGGGACTGAACGCCGGACTGGGCAATCTGGGTGTGTCCATCGTGCAGTTCATCGTGCCGCTGGTCATCACCGCTGCGGTGTATGGGGCGCTCAGCGGGGATCCGCAAACGGCAGTGGTCGGCAATAGGACCACCCAGCTCTGGTTGCAGAACGCTGGCTTCGTCTGGGTGCCGTTCATCATCGCCTCCACTCTGGCGGCCTGGTTCGGCATGAATGATCTGGCTGACGCCAAGGCCTCCTTCGCCGATCAGGCCGTGATTTTCAAACGCTCGCACACCTGGCTGATGAGCCTGCTTTACACCGGCACTTTCGGCTCGTTCATTGGTTACTCGGCCGGCTTCCCGCTGTTGATCAAGTCGCAGTTTCCCGGCATTGATGCACTGGATTACGCCTGGCTGGGCCCCTTTGTCGGCGCACTCATCCGTCCAGTGGGCGGCTGGCTGGCTGACAAGCTCGGCGGCGCCCGCGTGACCTTCTGGAATTTCATTCTCATAGCGCTGGGTGTCGTGGCCGTGCTTTATTTCCTGCCGCAAGGCGGCGTGGGCGGCAACTTCACCGGCTTTCTCGCCGCGTTCATGCTGCTG
>JAQTVS010000235.1 GCA_028706735.1 Thiomonas sp. | reverse complement strand
GCCGGATCGAGCGCAGCGCCCGGCGGGATGTGGCACACGCGCGTGCCCAGGCCGAGCTGGGCGCCGATGGCGCGGGCGGTTTCCTCGGCGTCGCCGGTGGCCATGCACACGCGCATGCCGAGTTGTTTGATCTGGGCGATGAGATCGGCGGCGTCGGGGCGGGGCGGATCGGACAGGCCGGCCACGCCGAGCAATTGCAGCGCGTCGCCCGCGCCCGCCGCCACCGCGAGCACGCGCGCGCCGCTGGCGGCGAGCTGTTTTTCCGCCGCGTCGAGCGCGGTCTGCTGCGCGGCGTCGAGATGGCACAAGGGGCCGATGATGGTGGCCGCGCCTTTCACCGCACGCCAGGGCTGGCCGTCCACGGTGTAGAGGCCCTCGCTGCGCCGGGTTGCGGGGTCGAAGGGATGGAAGTCGGTGCGCGCCGGGGCGCTGTCCAGCAGCCCGCGTTCGCGCGCCGGGGCGAGCACGGCCAGATCCAGCGGGTCTTGCGTGGCGGCGTCGCTGGCCAGCGCGGCGGCGCGCAGCACGGCGTTTTCATCCGCGCCCGGCGCGAGCGCAACCGCCCCGGCGTAGCGCAGGCTGTTCTGCGTCAGCGTGCCGGTTTTGTCGGAGACCAGGGTGTCCATCGCTGCGGCCTCTTCCACCGCAGGCAGGCGCGTGACCAGCACGCCCTGATGCGCCAGCCACTGGCTGCTCACGGCGGTCGCCAGGGTGTAGGTGGCGGGCAGGGCCACTGGCACCGAGGCCACCAGCAGCATGAGCGCGAACACTGCGGTATCGAGCAGCGGCAGGTGATGCCACAGCGCAAAGCCGATGACCAGCGCCACCAGCACGGCGTCAAACACCACCAGCCGCTTGACGATGGCGAAGATGGTGCGCTGCATATGGCTGGGCGCGCTGGAGGTTCGCACCAGTTCGGCGGTGCGCCCGAAAAACGTGTGCGCGCCCGTGGCGGTGACCGTGCCGCTGGCCTCGCCCTGGCGCACGATGGCGCCGGTATAGGCCGGCTTGCCCGCGCCCGCGTCCACCGGCAGCGATTCGCCGGTGAGCGCGGCCTGATCGAGCGACACCGCGCCGTCGAACAGCAGCAGATCGGCCGGGACGATGTCGCCCGCGCGGATGTGCACCACATCGCCCGGCGCCACCTGTTCGGCAGGAATCTGCCGCCACTGTGCGTCGCGCAGCACACGCGCGTTGACGTGCAACTGCTTGCGCAGCAACGCCAACGCGTCCTTGGCGCGCTGCTCCTGCACAAAGGCGACCACCGCGTTGAACACCAGCAGCACCGCGATCACCAGCGCTTCCAGCCCGCGCCCGAGCAGCACTTGCAGCACGATGACGGCTTCGAGCATCCACGGCACCGGCGCCCAGAACTTGACCAGCAATTGCCGCCACGCCGGGACGGTCTGCTCGGCAATGGCATTGGGGCCGAAGCGGGCCAGCCGCGCCGCGGCTTCGGCGGCGCTCAAGCCCTGGGCTGGATCGGTTGGCGGCAGATCGCTGGCCTGCGTTGGCTGGGCCGCGGCTTGCGGCGGAGCGGCGCTTGTGGGAGTGACCATGTTGTGCTCCTTGGTCTGGCCTTACGGCCTGAACGTGCGCGCCGCCTTGTTGATGCCTTCGCTGATCAGGGGATGCGGAAACACCGTGTCAGCCAGTGCGGCGGCGGTCAGCCCCTGCTCCAGCGCGAGCGCCAGCGGGGCGATGAGCTGCGCCGCGTCCATGCCGGCGATCTGCGCACCCAGCAACCTGGCGTCCGCGCGGCTGAACACCAGTTTGATGAAGCCCTGCGTCTCGGCGTAGATCTGCGCCCGAGAGTCCTGCGCGTAGTCATAGCGGGTGACTGCCACCGCGCCGGCGCCAAGAGCGGCCTCGGCCTGCGCCGCGGTCTGGCCGGCGTGCGCCAGCTCCGGCTCGGTGAACACGGTCATGGGCACGGCGCTGAAGTGCATGCGGTCCACCGCCTGCCCGCCAGCAGCGATGCAATGCGCCGCCACCAGGCTCTGACGCACGGCGGAATGGAACAGCATGCTGCGGCCGTTCACATCGCCGGGCGCCCAGACCTGCGGGTTGGACGTGCGCAGCGTTTCATCGACCACCACATGGCCGCGCTCCAGCGTGAGGCCCAGATGCTCCACGCCGCCTGGCAGCACCGGCACGCGGCCGGTGGCCATGAGGACGGCGTCGCCCTGCACGCTGCTCTCGCCGCTGCCCTGCTTATAGCGCACATAAAAGCCGTCGCCGTCCCGCGCGATGCTCAGCACCTGCGCGGACAGTTCGATGCGCACGCGGCGTGACAACGCGGCGTGCAGGAAGTCGGCCAGCTCGGCGTCGAACCCGGGCAACACCTGCGGCGCAAACTCCAGCACGGTGCACTCCACGCCCAGCGCCTGCAGCATGGACGCCGTTTCCACGCCGATATAGCCGCCGCCGATCACGATGAGATGACGCGGCAAGGGCAGGCCGGCGCCCAGGCGGAACAGATCGTGCGAGGTCAGCGCCAGTTCCGCGCCGAGAATGGGCAGGCGCGCTGGCGCCGACCCGGTGCCGAGGATCAGGTGGCTGAAGCGCACCTCGCGCGATGCGCCATCGCTGGCTACGATCCGCGCACGGTCGGCCGCGACGATCACCCCGCGCCCCTGCACGAAGGCCACGCCGCTTTGCGCGATTTCTTCCGCGTGCTGCGCATAGCGCGTGTTCTGCACCCGGTCCTTGTGCGTCAGCACCGCGGGCCAGTCCACCGCGGGTTTGCTGCCACGCAGGCCGAAACCGTCGAACTTGTCGGCCAGGCCGCGCACCAGCGCCGCCTCGCGCACCGCCTTGGACGGCACGCAGCCCTCGGCCAGACAGTCGCCGCCGAGGTTTCCGATGGGGTCGGCCATCAGCACAGACAACCCGGCCCTGGCAAGAAAAAACGCACCGGGATACCCGGCGCCGCCGGCGCCAAGCACGAGCACGTCCACTTGTTCAGGAAGACGGGTGAGCGGGGTTTGAAACGAGAGGGCCATACAAAACTCCTGTGAAAATGCCGCGTCTGGCGATGGGCAGGGTTGGGCGGGCGCATTCAGCGCAGCAGCGCGGCGGCCTGCAGCGCCATGATGCCTTCTTCGTCGGTGGGAAGGGCGTAGGCCGGAACCGGGCTGTCGCCGTGGGTGATGCAAGGCTGCCCGGCGACGTTGGCCAGCGGGTCGAGTCGCAGCCCCAGCCAGGACAGCGCGTTGCATACCTCCAGCCGCACGCGCGCGCTGTGCGTGCCGATGCCGCCGGTGAACACCAGCGCCTCGAGCCCGCCGATGTCGGCGGCAAGCGCGCCGATGTGATGCGCCACGCTGGCGGCGAACACTGCGATGGCCTCCTGCGCATGCGCTTCGGCGCTGGCTTCGAGGGTGCGCAGATCGCCGCTGATGCCGGAGACGCCCTTGAGCCCGCTGTCGTGATAGAGCATGGAGGTCACCTGCTGCGCGTCGAGGTGTTCTTCGGTGATCCAGTGCAGCACCAGGCCGGGGTCGATGGCGCCGCTGCGGGTGGACATGACCACGCCGTCAAGCGCGGTGAAGCCCATGGTGGTGCTCACGCTGCGGAGCTGCCGCAGGCCGCACAGGCTGGCGCCGCCACCCAGATGCGCCACCACCACGGCGCCTTGCGCACGCGCGCCCAGCAGCGGCGGCAGCTTGTGGGTCATGGCGTCGTAGGACAGGCCGTGAAAGCCGTAGCGTTTGAAGCCCTTGTCATGCCACTGGCGCGGGATGGCGTAGCGGCGGGATAGATCGGTTTGCGTGGCATGAAACGCGGTGTCGAAGCAGGCGATCTGCGGCACGGCGGGCAGGCGCGCGGCGGCGGCGTCCACCCCGGCAAGGCCCGGCCCCTGGTGCAGCGGTGCGAGGCTGCGCAAGTCGTCAAGCGCGGCGCGCACTGCAGCGCTGATGCGCTGCGCACTGGTGAAGCGCGTGCCGCCATGCACGATGCGGTGCGCCACGGCGGCAATCGGTCCGCAGCCCGCCGGAGTGATGAGGGTGTCGAGCAGTGCATCGACCTCGGCGGGAATGTCGCCGCGCGGCTCGGCCGAGGCGGTGCGGCGCGACTGGCCTTGCGCATCCGTCCAGCGCAGCGTGGCCTGGCCGTCGTGGCTGTCGATTTCGCCGCGCAGTTGCGCCGTCGGCAGTTGCGGGCCTGCGCAGTCGGCCAGATTGAACAGGGCGAATTTCAGGCTGGCCGAGCCGGTGTTCAGGCAGAGCAGGGTGGGGGCGGGCATGGCGGAGTTCAGGCGGCCTGCGCTATGCCGGATGTGGTGGCGTCGATCATCTGGTCGATCTGGCCTGCGGCGCGAAGCAGCGCCTGGCGTTGCAGCACGGCCAGGGCGCAGGACGCCAGCCGCGCTTCCACCCCGTCGGCGCGGCTGGTGAGAATGATGGGCACGCGGGTGCCGATCACCAGCCCGGCAATGGTGGCGCCGCCGAGGTATTCGAGCTGCTTGGCCAGCATATTGCCCGATTCCAGATCGGGCGTGAGCAGAATGTCGGCCTGGCCCGCCACGGGTGAAGTGATGCCCTTGGTCTTGGCCGCCGCCAGTGACAGCGCGTTGTCGAACGCCAGCGGGCCATCGAGGATGGCGCCGGTGATCTGTCCGCGGTCGGCCATCTTGCACAGCGCGGCGGCGTGCAGGGTGGCCGTCATATTGGCATTGACCGTTTCCACCGCCGCCAGAATGGCCATGCGCGGCATGGCGATGCCCAGCGCCTGCGCCAGGTCGATGGCGTTTTGCGCAATGTCGCGCTTGGTGTCGAGATCGGGGTCGATATTGATCGCGGCGTCGGTGATGAACAGCAGACGGTCGGCCGCGGGGGCGTCGATGACGAACACATGGCTGGCGCGGCGGCCGGTGCGCAGGCCGGTCTGGGCGTCGAAGGCGGCGTGCATCAGTTCGTCGGTGTGCAGCGCGCCTTTCATCAGCGCGCCCACCTTGCCGCTGCGCGCCAGTTCCACCGCCAGCGCGGCGGCGGCGTGGCTGTGCTCGGTGGACATGAGTTGCCAGGGCGAGAGGTCGATGCCCGCGGCGTCCGCTGCGGCGCGGATGCGCGCTTCCGGGCCGATCCAGACGGGCTCGATCAGCCCGGCCTTGGCCGCGTCGATGGCGCCCTGGATGGAGACTGCATTCACCGGATGCACCACGGCCACGCGCATGGGTTTG
>JAQTVS010000234.1 GCA_028706735.1 Thiomonas sp. | reverse complement strand
CAGCAACACCGGCGGCGCCACTGCCGGCCCCGGCACGGTGAATAACACCGCGCTGGCGCAACAAACATTGCAGGTCGATGGCACGCAGTACCAGATTTCCTTCAGCGGCAGCGGCAATTCGATGACTTGGTCCGTGAGCAGCGGAACCGGCGGCGTGTTCTCGTCTGGCGCCGTGAGCAGCGGCAGCTTCACCCCCGGCATGAGCATCGGCCTGCCCGCCAGCGGCAGCCCCGCCATCACCGTGCCGGTCGTCGGCACACCGGCCAGTGGCGACAGCTTCACCGTGGCCGCCGCGCCGCAGCAAAGCCTGTTCCAGACCTTCCAGTCCCTCGCCCAGGCTTTCTCGGCGTCGGCACAAACCTCGGGCTCGAACGCCTTGCGCGCCCAGTCGATCAGCAACGCCCTGGCCAGCCTCGACCAGAGCCAGACCAATCTGCTCAGCACCCAGGCCAGCATCGGCAGCCGCCTGCAGCAGGTGCAGGCCGTGCAGGCGCAGAACGCCAGCTTGACCCTGCAACTGCAAACCCAGCAGACCCAGCTCAGCAGCATCAACTACCCGCAAGTCATCACCGACTACCAGTCCAGCCTCACCGCCCTGCAGGCCGCGCAAAAGGCGTTCACGCAGGTGCAGGGGTTGAGCTTGTTCCAATATCTCTGATCCAAGGCAGACGCG
The DNA here is from genome assembly GCA_028706735.1 of Thiomonas sp. GTDB lineage: Bacteria > Pseudomonadota > Gammaproteobacteria > Burkholderiales > Burkholderiaceae_C > Thiomonas. Next base: position 4,602 of record JAQTVS010000234.1, on the reverse strand, counting down.
ATATGGCGCATATTCAACAAAGAGAGTTCTGCACATCCATCAAGCAACAATTTCCTGAATATTTCAAGAACAGATTTGTTTTAGATATCGGATCGCTTGACATCAATGGAAACAATCAATATCTATTTGAGAATTGTCATTACGTTGGCTTAGACGTCGCCCCAGGCAAGAATGTCGATATTGTCTGTAAAGGTCACGAACTTTCTTTACCCGATGCGACCTTCGATGTTGTAATCACAACGGAGTGTTTGGAGCACGACCAGTATTGGAATCTGACACTTCAGAACGCGACTCGTCTTCTGAAGCCCGGCGGCTTGCTGTTAGTGACTTGCGCAACCACTGGACGTCCAGAGCACGGCACACGCCGCACATCACCTCAAGATGCGCCTCTTTTGCAGAATCAGGGTGATTGGTCTGATTATTACAGGAACCTTGAAGAAAAAGATTTTCGGCAGACTCTCGATGTTGAATCAGTCTTTCAGATTTTTGCATTTTCCACCAACCGCATATCTTTCGATATCTATTTCCATGGCATCAAAAAGGGTTCCTTCGAACCACGTCATGATTATTCCCATCTACTGCCAGATGGCCAAGCAATAATCCAACCCATGGCGGATTCGACGGAGCGAGGCATCACGCCGCTGAGAATCCTGCACCCAGGCGCATCTCAGGGCAATGGATTAGCAGCCCTGCTGCACCTGTACTACCCCGAGCTATGGCCGGAATTCCTTGCTCTCCTGAAGACACTGCCCGCGCCCCGCGATGTCTACATCAGCCTGAGCGAAGGCCGCGAGGAACTGCTGGCCGGCATCGTGCGCGATCTGCCTGACGCCGTGGTGATCCGCCACGCCAACAAGGGCCGTGACATCGCCCCGCGCCTTGCCTTGCTGCGCCTGGCGCGGGCGCGCAACTACAGCCAGCTGCTGTTTCTCCACGGCAAAAAATCCCCGCACCTCAAGGACGTCGAAAACATCCACATTCCGTTTTTGCAGCACAAGGATGGCGACCGCTGGCGGCGCGAACTCCTGGCCGCACTGCTCGACTCCTCCGAGAAGACGATTGCCGCATTCGCGCAGCAACCCGGGCTCGGGCTCATCGGCCCCCACGGGTTCTGGCTAGGTCTGCGTGGCGATGCCAACTTTCTCCGACTGTCCGCGCAGGCGCAGCGCATGGGCATCGCCCCAGACCCGGCACGGCACGGCTATTTCGCCGGGTCGATGTTCTGGTGCCGACCCCAGGCGCTCGACCCGCTGCTGGCACTCGATCTGAAAGACGCGGATTTCGAGGACGAAGCCGGACAGACCGATGGCACCCTGGCCCACGTGGTCGAACGCCTGTTCGCCCTCAGCGCCGAGAAAGCTGGGTTCCAGATCGGAGATACCGCCGGAAACATCCTGGCGTCCCCGCCGAAGCCGATTATTCCCTGGCTTGCCCAAGGGCGCTGGCTCCCGCAGGAGCGGGATTGGGTGCTCCAGGCCGCGCACGACTGGAGCCGAAGCGGGGCAACCGCCCCGAGCATCTCGCTGGCGTTGCTGCCGCACCCCGGCCACCCTGCGCAACACACGCTGCAGAGCATCGCAGGCCAGTGGTTCGCGGCCCGCGCCGTGGCCGAGCTGCCGTCCTGCGCCTCTGCGCAGAGCCTGCTGACAAGCGCCAACCGCGCGCTGCAAGACAGCGGCGCCGACTGGCTCGGCCTGATCGACGCCGGCGACCAGCTCGCGCCCGACGCACTGTTCCGCATCGCGCATGCCGTGCGCGAGCATCCGCAGTGGCAGCTCGTCTATACCGACGAGGACAACCTCACTGCCGACGGCCAGCATGTCAACCCGCATTGCAAGCCCGACTTCAATCTCGACTATCTGCGCAGCCTGCCCTATGTCGGCGGGCTGCTGTTGATCCGGCGCGATCTGTTCGAGGCGCTCGGCGGCTTCGACTCGCGGTCTGAAGGCGCGGAAGACTATGACCTGCTGCTTCGGGCGTGGGAACATCTGCAGCGCACGGGGGCGGGAGAAGCCGCCATCGGCCATGTGCCCGAAGTGCTCTACCACCGCCTTCAGGGTTCGGGGCATACGCAAAAGTCGGTGCCCGAGATTCTGCAAGCCGGGCACTCGGCGCTGCAGCGCCATTTCGAGCGTCTGGGTATTGCGGCGCAGGTGCAGCCCGGCCCGTTCCCGCCGTCGTTCCGCGTGCGCTGGCCGCTGCCCGAGGCGCGGCCGCTGGTGTCCATCCTCATTCCCACACGCGACCAGTTGCCGCTGTTGCAGCGCTGCGTGGAGTCGGTGATCGAGAAGACCAACTATCCGGCCTACGAAATCCTGATCATCGACAACGACAGCCAGACGCCAGAAGCGCGCAGCTATCTGGCCGCGATCGAGGCCAAGGAGGCCGAGCTTGGCAACCGGCTTCGGGTGGTGCGTCAGCCAGGGCCGTTCAATTTTTCGGCGATGAACAACGCAGCCGCGGCCAAAGCGCGCGGCGACTATCTGCTGCTGCTCAACAACGACACCGCCGCGCTGCACGACGACTGGCTCGACGAAATGATGGGCCATGCGGTGCGGCCGGATGTGGGCATCGTCGGCGCCAAGCTGCTTTACCCGGACGGCAAAATCCAGCATGCCGGGGTGATTCTGGGCATGCGCGGCCCGGCGGAACATCCCTTCATTGGCCGCCCGCCCGAAGACCGTGGCTACTTTGGCCGCGCCCAGCTCGCACAAAACCTCTCCGCAGTCACCGGCGCCTGCCTGCTCATCCGCAAGAGCGTGTATGCGCAGCTTGGAGGGCTCGATGAACAGGCGTTCAAGGTGTCTTACAACGACATCGACCTCTGTTTGAAAGTGCGCGAGTCCGGGCTGCGCATTGTGTTCACGCCCTTCGCCCTGGTCATGCACGAAGGCTCGGCCAGCCAGAAAAACAACACCGAATCCAAGCCGGACGACACCAAGCTCAAACGCTTCGCCGCTGAGAAGGACGCCATGTATGCCAAGTGGCTGCCGCAGCTTGCCTTCGATCCCGCCTACAACCGCCACCTCAGCCTGGCCAGCACCGACTTTCTGCTGGAAGACCAGCCGCCGCTTTCGTGGGACCCGGCCTGGCGCCCGCGTCCCCGCGTGCTGGTGCATTCCGCCGACCGCGAAGGCTGCGGCGAGTACCGCATCATCGCGCCGATGCGCGCGCTCAACCGCGCCGGCCTCACGCAGGGCTGGGAAACCATGCGCCTGTATGAGCCGGCCGAGATGGAGCGCATGCAGCCCGACAGCCTGGTGGTGCAGCGCCAGATGGAATGGCCGCAGATCGAGGCGCTGGAGCGCCACGCCCGCACCAGCAAAGCCTTTCGCGTTTTCGAGATCGACGATCTCATCACCAACCTGCCGCACAAGAGCGTGCACAAGAGCAGCATCCACAAAGACATCGCCAAGCGCTTTCGCAAGGCCGCCGGGCTGTGCAACCGGCTGGTCGTGGCCACCGAGCCGCTGGCCAAGGCCTATGCCCATTTCACCGATGAAGTGGTGGTGCAGCCCAACTACCTTGAGGCCGCGCGCTGGGGGCATCTGCAGCCTGCCCGCGCCGAGCGCAGCAAGCCGCGCGTCGGCTGGGCAGGAGGCATCGGCCATACTGGCGATCTGGAACTGATCGCCGATCTGGTGCGCGACACCGCTGCAGAAGTGGACTGGGTGTTCTTCGGCCTGTGCCCGGAATCGCTCAAGCCCCTGGTCAAGGAGTTTCATCCCGGCGTGCCGCTCGACCAATATGCCGCCAAGCTGGCCGCGCTCGACCTCGATCTCGCCGTCGCCCCGCTGGAAGACAACGCCTTCAACGAAGCCAAGAGCCATCTGCGCCTGCTTGAATACGGCATCCTCGGCTACCCCGTCATCTGCTCGGATCTCGCGCCGTATCAGGGCGACTTTCCAGTGACCCGCGTGGCCAACCGCTACCGCGACTGGACCCGCGCCGTGCGCGATGCCGTCGCGGACCGCGCAACCCTGCGCGCGCAGGGCGACGCGCTGCGCGCCAAGGTTCTGGCCGACTGGATCATGGAAGACCACCTCGACACATGGCTGAAAGCGTGGCTGCGCTGAAGTCGCATGGAAGTCGCGCCAAGGAGCCTGTCGGGCTTTGGTCGTCGAAAGCGTTCTCGGAGAGCGGCGTAGCCAAAATGGGGCCCAGCGAGGACAGTTTTTGCCGGATTTGCAGACCCATCGCCGCGCTATGGGTCAAAAAGACGGTGAAAACGAGCTTGCGATGTTTCGGCGTCGCCAAAAAAATGGACTGCTGCGCCCCATTTGCCGCCGACGATTCCAAAGCCCGACAGGCTCCTAGGCGTGGCTGTTCGACGACGCGCAGAAGTCTCTTGCCAACAGGCCGCTGCTAGCATCAACGCAACGACCGAGACATTTTTTTCCGTTCCCATGAACAACACTGCCCACTCGCCAGACACCACCCTGCCCGACGCGCAAGGCGCTGTCATGCACGCGCACATTGCAAGACAACCCCTCGTCGACCGCAAGCAGCAGATCGTCGGTTACGAGTTGTTCGCGCGAGAGAGCAGCACGGCGCAGCAGGCGCCCGCGCGACACAGCGCCGAGACCGACAGCGTGCTGCTGT
>JAQTVS010000233.1 GCA_028706735.1 Thiomonas sp. | reverse complement strand
CATGCTGCTGGACGCCAGCGGCGACTCTCTCGACGCCGCGCTGTGCCTGCTGCAAGCCGCCTGGGCCAGCGCACGGCGCACGCAGAACTGGGGGCTGCCGCCGCAGATCGATCCGGTGGAAGGCTGGATCGTCAGCGTGCCGCCGAATTGAATCGCAGAATCAGACGATGGCCAGGTGCCCGGTATCGCTGCCAATATCGGCGTTGCGCGCGCGCTTGCTGTCGAGCTTGATGCGCAGCCGCAGGTCGTTGACCGAGTCGGCATTGCGCAGCGCGTCTTCGTAGCTGATTTTTTCGACATCAAACAGATCGAACAACGCCTGGTCGAAGGTCTGCATGCCCAGTTCGCGCGAGCGGCGCATCACGTCCTTGATCTCGGTGAGCTTGCCATCGAAGATCTGGTCGGCGATCAGCGGCGAGTTGATCATGACCTCCACCGCGGCCACGCGCCCCTTGCCGGTTTGCAGAGGCACCAGCCGCTGCGACACCAGCGCGCGCAGATTGAGCGACAAGTCCATCAGCAGTTGCGCGCGCCGTTCTTCGGGGAAGAAGTTGATGATGCGGTCGAGCGCTTGGTTGGCGTTGTTGGCGTGCAGCGTGGCCAGCACCAGGTGGCCGGTTTCGGAGAACACCACCGCGTGCTCCATGGTCTCGCGGTCGCGGATTTCGCCCATCAAAATGACATCCGGCGCCTGGCGCAGGGTGTTCTTCAGCGCCGCCTCCCAGCTATCGGTGTCGAGGCCGACCTCGCGCTGGGTCACGATGCAGTTCTTGTGCGGATGCACGAACTCGATCGGGTCTTCCACGGTAATGATGTGGCCGAACGAATTTTCATTGCGAAAATCCAGCATGGCGGCCATCGAGGTCGATTTGCCCGAGCCCGTGGCGCCGACAAAAATGATTAGCCCGCGCTTGTGCATCGCCAGAGTTTTAAGCACCGGCGGCAAGCCCAGGCTGTCGATGGAAGGCAAGTCCTGGGGAATCTGCCGCAACACAATGCCCACCTTGCCCTGCTGGATGAAGGCATTGCAGCGAAAACGCGTGAGGCCAGCGGGAGAAATGGCGAAATTGCATTCCTTGGTGCGTTCAAACTCGGCGGACTGCTTGTCGTTCATGATCGAACGCGCCAGCGCCAGCGTGTGCTGGCTGCTCAGCGCCTGCGACGACAGCTTGGACACCGCGCCGTCCACCTTGATGGCCGGCGGAAAGTCTGCGGTGAGAAACAAGTCCGAGCCGCCGCGGCTGATCATCAGCTTGAGCAGATCATTGATGAATTTGGAAGCCTGATCACGATCCATACGTCCCCCCGATTTGCCGCATTTTTGAATTCAGCGGTCCATGGCCAATGAAAGCGCGCGTCAGCCGCCCGGCGTGGTGGCCGCCACGCGCGCACTGAGCTTGCGCAGGCGCAGCGACAGTCTGCGCGCCAGCGAGCCGATGAGACGGCAGGCCGCAGCCGGGTCTTGCGCAATCATGCGGTCGAGATCGCCTGCTTCGAGCACGGCCACTTCGCTGTCCGTCAGCGTGGTGCAGTACGACCAGCGCGGCGCCGCATCGACCAGCGACATTTCTCCCAGCATGCTGCCCGCGCGCACTTCGGTCAGGCGCAGCCGGTCCCCCCAGGGCTGCAGGCGGTCCACCGCCACCGCGCCGCGCAACAGCACCACCATGAAGCTGCCCGTCTCGCCCTGGGCGATGAGGTCGGCGTTGGCCTTGACGGTGTAGAAATGGAAGTATTTGACGCAGCGCTCCAGGTCCGCAGACGTCAGTCCGGCCATGTATTTGTCCTGCTGCCAGAGTTCGAGCAGGCGTTGCCCGCCGACATTGCGGGACAGCTTGGTCGCGCCGATTTCGGTTGCGCGCTGCGGCCAGCCGACCACGCCATCGAGACTGGCCACTTCCGCGTCATGGAAGCCAGTGGTGAAAAACTGCGATTCCGGAGCGTCGTCCACCGCGTCTTTGCGCGAGGCGCCAAGGATTTTGTCAAAGAGTTTCATGGCCTGGCGAGTGCGTGCTGATTTTGGCTGTTGTGGTGTGAAGGGCCAGCGCCAATCAGGCGCCGGGGAAATTTTCCGGCTGCTTGGCCTTGGTGCGCGCTTCCGTGGACGAGATCATGTTGCGCTTGACCAGATCGGCCAGATTCTGGTCCAGCGTCTGCATGCCGAACGACTGGCTGGTCTGGATCATGGAGTACATCTGCGCAATCTTGTTTTCGCGGATGAGGTTGCGAATGGCCGGAGTGCCGATCATGATTTCATGCGCCGCCACCCGGCTGGAGCCATCCTTCTTTTTGCACAGGGTTTGCGAGATCACGCCGATCAACGCCTCCGACAGCATGGCGCGCACCATTTCCTTTTCTTCCGCCGGGAACACGTCGACGATCCGGTCGATGGTCTTGGGCGCCGACGAAGTATGCAGCGTGGCGAACACCAGGTGTCCGGTCTCGGACGCCGTGAGCGCCAGCCGGATGGTTTCCAGATCGCGCATTTCGCCCACCAGAATGGCATCGGGGTCTTCGCGCAGCGCCGAGCGCAGGGCGTTGGAAAAGCTCAGGGTATGCGGGCCGACTTCACGCTGGTTGATCAGCGCCTTCTTCGATTGATGGACGAATTCGATCGGGTCTTCGATGGTGAGGATGTGCCCGTACTCGGTTTCGTTGAAGTGGTTGACCATCGCCGCCAGGGTGGTGGACTTGCCCGAGCCCGTCGGTCCGGTGACCAGCACGAGGCCGCGCGGCTTGAGCGCCAGATCGCCGAAAATCTTTGGCGCGTTCAGATCGTCGAGAGTCAGCACCTTGCTCGGAATGGTGCGGAACACCGCCCCGGCGCCGCGCGCCTGATTGAAGGCATTGACCCGAAAACGCGCCAGTTGCGGAATCTCGAAGGAAAAGTCCACCTCCAGGAATTCTTCAAAGTGCTTGCGCTGCGAGTCGCTCATGATGTCGTAGACCATGGCGTGGACCGCCTTGTGGTCAAGCGGCTCGACGTTGATGCGCCGCACGTCGCCGTGCACGCGGATCATGGGCGGCAGTCCGGCCGACAGGTGCAGATCGGATGCGTCGTTCTTGACACTGAATGCGAGCAGTTGTGTGATGTCCAAGCGATGTCTCCCCCGAGCATGCGTGTGAGTTGGGCTATCTTAAGGTCAGAACAGGTGCTTTCCGCCACTTTCCCACCTTTCGCCGCGCTCTTCGGGCCGGTTTTGTTGTATCGATCCCCTGATTTTCCGCCCATGCCCCTGAACCATCCCCTCGCCACGGTGCGCCAGCGCATCGAACAAGCCGCGAAGGCTGCGGGTCGTGAACCGCAGTCCGTGACGCTGCTGGCCGTGTCCAAAACCTTTCCCGCCGCAGACGTCGCCCGCTTCGCTGCGCTCGGCCAGACCGCTTTCGGCGAGAACTATGTGCAGGAAGCGGTGGACAAGATCGCCGCGCTGCGCCCGGCCTGGCCCGCGCTGCAATGGCACTTCATCGGCCCGTTGCAGAGCAACAAGACCCGCGACGTCGCCGCACATTTCGACTGGGTGCACAGCATCGACCGGCTCAAGCTGGCCCAGCGCCTGAGCGACCAGCGTCCCGCAGAACTGGGGCCGCTGCAGGTCTGCATCCAGGTCAATGTGGATGGCGAAGCGAGCAAGAGCGGCGTGCCGCCGGAAGAGGCTTCAGCGCTCGCGGCGGCCGTGGCCGCCCTGCCCCGGCTACGCCTGCGCGGGCTGATGTGCATTCCCGAGCCCAGAGCCGGTACAGCAGCACAGCGCGCGCCCTTTGCCCGGCTGCGAACGCTGCGCGACGCCATCGCCGCCGAGAACGGCTTGGCACTCGACACCCTGTCAATGGGTATGAGCGCCGATCTGGAAGCGGCAATCCTCGAAGGATCGACTCTGGTGCGCATCGGCTCCGCACTGTTCGGCGACCGGTCGGCGCGGCGCTGAAGGGCGCTGAAGGGCGCTGAAGGGCGCGGCGCGATCAGCCGCGCCAGCAACCGCCACGCGCGAGGAACTTGTTCAGCGCGGCCCTTCCTCGAACGCGCGCAGATCGGGCCATTTGCCGCCCTGGCCTGCCAGGCGCGCCGCGTGCAGTTGCACGCTGTCCGCGTCCAGCCCCGCCAGTGCGTCAATCAAGCGCAGCCACACGGCCGGTTGCTGTGGCACGGCGGCGCAATACAGCAGCCACGGCCCGCGCTGCACCGCGAGCACGGGGAAGTTTTCCGGCTCATAGCCATCCAGCAGATCGGCCGCGTCTTCCACATCCACCCACAGCAGCCGCGCTGCGGGAAGCTGCGCGGCCAGGGCCTCAAAGCCCGCGCGCCAGTCCCGGCACACTCCACACCACTGCGCGCACAGACAGGCAACGCGCAACGGCTCCATGCGGTCGCTCCAGCCTTACCGCAGCGCCTTGAAGCGCAGGCGGTGCGGGCGCGCGCCTTCTTCGCCCAGACGGCGTTTCTTGTCGGCTTCGTACTCCTGGTAGTTGCCGGAGAAGAAGGTCCATTGCGAATCGCCCTCGGCCGCGAGGATGTGGGTGGCGATGCGGTCGAGGAACCAGCGGTCGTGGCTGGACACCATGATGCAGCCCGCGAACTCCAGCAACGCGTCTTCAAGCGCGCGCAGGGTTTCCACGTCGAGGTCGTTGGACGGTTCGTCGAGCAGCAGCACATTGCCGCCGGAGATCAGGGTCTTGGCCAGATGCAGCCGCCCGCGCTCGCCGCCGGAGAGCTTGCCCACGATCTTCTGCTGATCGCCGCCCTTGAAATTGAACCGCCCGCAGTAGGCGCGCGAGGGCACCTGGAACTTGCCGACGTTGAGGATGTCGAGCCCGTCGGAGATGGCTTCCCACACCGTCTTGTCGTCGGGCAGCGCCTCGCGGCTCTGGTCTTCGTACACCAGCTTGACCGTCGGGCCCACCGTGATCTCGCCGCCGTCCGGCTTGTCCTTGCCCGCAATCATGCGGAACAGCGTGGATTTGCCCGCGCCATTGGGACCGATGACGCCGACGATGGCGCCCGGCGGCAGCTTGAAGCTCAAATCGTCGATTAACAGGCGGTCGCCATGCGCCTTGCGCACGTTCTTGAACTCGATGACTTCATTGCCCAGGCGATCGGCCACGGGAATGAAAATCTCGTTGGTCTCGTTGCGCTTCTGGTACTCGATGCTGGTGAGCTCTTCGAACCGCGCCATGCGCGCCTTGCTTTTTGACTGGCGCCCTTTCGGGTTTTGCCGCACCCACTCCAATTCCTGCTTCATGGTCTTGAGGTGAGACGCCTCGCTGCGCGACTCCTGCTCCAGCCGG
>JAQTVS010000232.1 GCA_028706735.1 Thiomonas sp. | reverse complement strand
CTGCTTGATGGTGTCCACGTTGTAAAGCACGCCGTCGTAGGTGGACTGGGTGATGGTGAGCACCCGCGGCTTGACCTTTCCGGCCAGATGCTGCGTGAGCGGGTTTTCGGCAATCTTGCGGGCGATGTTCTCTGGCGTGAACGCCTCGCGCGGGATGGGGCCGATGATGCCGTAGTGATTGCGCGTGGGGGTGAGAAACACCGGCAGCGCCCCGGTCATGATGATGGCGTGCAGGATGGATTTGTGGCAGTTGCGGTCCACCACCACCACATCGCCCGGCGCCACGGTGCTGTGCCACACCATCTTGTTCGAGGTGGAGGTGCCGTTGGTGACGAAAAACAGGTGATCGGCGTGGAAAATGCGCGCCGCGTTGCGCTCGCTCGCCGCAACCGGGCCGGTATGATCGAGCAACTGGCCAAGCTCATCCACCGAGTTGCACACGTCAGCGCGCAGCAGGTTTTCGCCAAAGAACTGGTGGAACATCTGCCCCACCGGGCTCTTCAAAAAGGCCACACCGCCGGAATGCCCGGGGCAATGCCAGGAGTAGGAACCGTCGGCGGCGTAGCCGACCAGGGCGCGAAAGAATGGCGGCGCCAGCGAATCCATGTACGAACGGGCCTCGCGGATGATGTGCCGCGCGACGAACTCGGGCGTGTCCTCGAACATGTGGATGAAGCCGTGCAGTTCGCGCAGGATGTCGTTCGGAATATGCCCCGAGGTGCGCGTCTCGCCATAGAGATAGATGGGAATCTCGGCGTTGCGAAAGCGGATTTCCTCGATGAAGGCGCGCAGGTTGTGCAAGGCCTTCGGTTCCACGACCTCCTCTGTCGTGGCGAATTCCTCGTCGTCGATGGACAGAATGAAGGCGCTGACACGGCTTTGCTGCTGCGCAAAACTGGACAGGTCGCCATAGCTGGTGACGCCCAGCACGTCCACGCCTTCCTTCTCGATAGCCTGCGCCAGCGCCCGGATGCCGAGGCCGGACGAGTTTTCCGAGCGGAAGTCTTCGTCGATGATGACAATGGGAAAACGAAAGTGCATGACGGCTCCGGCAGGGAAGGGATAAAGTGCAGGAGTGTAGGAAATCTGTGTGAAGCGCCCTGCTTCGCAATAAAAAGGGAGCACCCGAGATGGACAACCCAACCGCCTGGTGGATTCTGGCCGGTTTCTTTGTCGCCATGGAATTAGTCAGTGGCACCTTCTATTTGCTGATGCTGGCCGTAGGCGCTGTGGCTGGCGCCCTGGCGGCGCACGCCGGGCTGACGATGCCCTGGCATTGGATCGCATTCACCGTGGTGGGCGGAGGCGCGGTCGTTGCGCTTTATCTCAGCCGCCGCCTTTTTGGCAAGCGCACGGCCGAGGACGTGCGGCACGACAACCTCGACCTCGGCGCCACGGTGGACGTCACCACGTGGTCAGCAGACGGCGTGGCGCGGGTGCACTACCGCGGTTCAGACTGGAGCGCCCGCCCGGTGCGGCGCGGACCGCTGCACACCGGCCCGCACCGCATCGCCGGGCAGGACGGCAACGTGCTGCTGATCGAGCCCCTGCCTGCTGCCCTCAACCCAGCACCAGCCGACACCAAGGTGCAACACAATCCGGGCTGATGTGCTGAGCCCACTTTGATTCAACCTACGGGAGCTTTTCATGGAAATTGCCATCATTCTGGCCGTCATTGCGGTGCTGTTCGTCAGCCGCGGCATCAAAATCGTGCCGCAGCAAAACGCCTGGATTCTGGAGCGCCTCGGCCGCTACCACTCCTCCCTGCAACCGGGGCTGAACATCATCATTCCCTTCATCGACAGCGTGGCCTATAAGCACTCGCTGAAAGAAATTCCGCTCGACGTGCCCAGCCAGATCTGCATCACCAAAGACAACACCCAGCTCACCGTGGACGGCGTGCTGTATTTCCAGGTGACGGATGCCATGCGCGCCAGCTATGGATCGTCGAACTACATCGTCGCCATCACCCAACTGGCGCAGACCACGCTGCGCTCGGTGGTCGGCAAGCTCGAACTCGACAAGACCTTCGAAGAGCGCGAATTCATCAATCACAGCGTGGTGAATTCGCTCGACGACGCCGCCGCGACCTGGGGCGTGAAGGTGTTGCGCTACGAAATCAAGGACCTCACGCCGCCAAACGAGATCCTGCACGCCATGCAGCGGCAGATCACCGCCGAACGTGAAAAGCGCGCGGTCATCGCCACCTCGGAAGGCGCACGCCAGCAAGCCATCAACGTCGCCGAGGGCGAGCGCCAGGCCTTCATCGCCCGCTCCGAAGGGCAGAAGCAGGCGGCCATCAACAATGCGCAAGGCGAAGCCGCCGCCATCGAGGCCGTGGCCGACGCCACAGCGCATGCGCTGGAAGTCGTGGCCACTGCGATTCAAAAGCCCGGAGGCGCCGAAGCCGTGCAGCTCAAGGTCGCCCAGCAGGGTCTGGACACCTATGCCAACCTCGCCAAATCGAGCACCACCCTCATCGTGCCCAGCGACATGAGCCAGGCAGCCGGCCTCATTGCATCGGCCATGACCGTGTTGAAAAAAGTCCAGTGAGCGTGGTGATTTCTTCAGCGACGGCTCGCGAGGCGGCGTTAGCCGCGCTGCTCGAACCCGATCCATCGCACAAGGTGGCGCAAGCGCTTGCACTGCGCGCCGATGTGCAGGCCGGGCGCCTGTGCATCGAGCCCTCTGGAAACATGATCCCAGCGGCCGGCAGCGCCCTCCCCGGCCGCCCGGACAAGCCTGAACTCATCCCCGCGCAGCAGATGCCCCGCCGCAATCCGCGCGACCCCAAGGGCCACGCTGCGCTATTGCATGCCATTGCGCACATCGAATTCAATGCCATCAACCTCGCGCTCGATGTTGTTTGGCGTTTTCAGGACTTGCCCGAGGATTTCTACCGCGACTGGATTCGCGTGGCAGCCGAAGAGGCCGAACACTTCACCCTGCTGCGCAATCACCTGCGCGGGATCGGCGCTGAATACGGCGACTTCCCCGCGCACAACGGCCTGTGGGACATGGCCGAAAAAACTCGCGCCGACCTGCTCGCCCGCATGGCGCTGGTGCCGCGCACCCTCGAAGCCCGGGGGCTGGACGTGAACCCGGGCATCCGAGCCAAGCTCGCCGCAGCGGGCGATGAACGCGGGGCCGAGATTCTCGACCGCATTCTGGCCGATGAAATCGGCCACGTCGCCATCGGAAACCGCTGGTATCACTGGGTCTGCGCCCAGACGGGCCGCAATCCGCTCACCGCGCATGACGAACTGGCCGCCGCTTTCGGCGCCCCGCGGATCAAACCCCCATTCAACCGCGAGGCTCGACTGCAGGCTGGGTTCAGCGCCGAAGAACTGGCGATTCTCGAACAGGCGCGTCGTTGAAGCGTGTTTTTTGCCGCGCTCATGAGAAAACGCCGGGCCGCCCCAAGTTTTCTCATCCCCCTCGGGGGGCATGACGCGAACGCGGCAGGTCTGGGGGCGCTCTCCAGGAAACGCCGGGCCGCCCCAAGTGTTCTTGACCCCCACGGGGGCGGGCTGGGCCATCCCCCTCCCGACCTCCCCCACGCCGTGGGGGAGGTGAGATCACTCCCTCCCCGCTCGTGGGGAGGGATGGCGTGGGGAGTGCCCGGCCCTGCGGGCGCTCAGAAACTGGAACCCGGCTGCTGCAGAAATTCAATTTCCTCTGCGGTCGATTCCCGCCCGAGGGTGGCGTTGCGGTGCGGGTAGCGGCCAAAGCGGTCGATGATGGCTTTGTGGCGCAGCTCGAAGTCGAGGTTGTTCGCCAACCCGTTGGCGCGGAACAGGGTTTCGGCCACAACATGAATCGCGGCGGATTCGCTGTGCATATAGGGCATGTAGGCAAAGGTGCGCTGTTGCTGCGTCAGTGCCTGATCGGCGCCGCAGGCCACAACCTCTTGCGCGAGGGTAAGGGCCTGCGCATCGGCAGCGAAGGCGCGCGGATCGCACCGGAACAGATTGCGTGAGAACTGGTCGAGCACGATGATTTCCGCCAGCCTGCCCAGCGGTGTCGCCCGCCACGCATACAGTTCGCATCGAACCGCCTGGGCGTGAAGTGTGTTGAAACGCTCCCGCAGCAGAGCGTCGAACAACGGATCGGATTTGAACCACTGCGCGGGCTGGATTTCGCAGAACCAGAAATCAATCACGGAATCCGGCGTCAAGCTCATGCTCCGTCCCCTGCCGAGAGCCAGGCGTGTGGCCGGCTCAGCCAGTCTTCCAGCACTCGGGCGTGATTGATGTGCGGATCGTGCGCGGCGAAAAGCAGGGTGACGCGCCCTGCCCGCAGCGCGCGGCCCAGGGTTTGCAATGCGGCGGAGTCACCCGGCAAGGCGTCGAGTTCGGCCCTGTAGCGACTGGAGAACTCGGCAAACCGCTCCGGCGCATGACCGAACCAGACGCGCAACGCAGGGCTGGGGGCGAGGTCTTTCAACCAATAGTCGATGTGCGCGCCGTCTTTACGCAGACCGCGGGGCCAGAGGCGGTCGATCAGGATGCGCGTGCCGTCGTCAGAACTCGGCGGGTCGTAAGCCCGCCGAATCTGCAGATCGAGGCCCGGCGCGGTCATGACGGTCCTGCGTTTACCGCCCGGTGCGATACATATAGCGGTTGATCTGCGCCATCTCCGAGGAGGTGCGGCGGTAGAGGTGATCGAGGCTGATGATGGCCACCTCCAGCAGCAGCACGGCGAGCAGCGGGCGCTCCAGGCGCAGCCGGTTGTACATCGCCCGGCTGATGCGCAGCAAGCGGGTGTCTTCGCCGGCGCGCAGGCGCACTTCGCGCGGCTTGCGGTCGAAAAAACTCATCTCGCCGAGCATTTCTCCCGGCAAGATTTTCCCGATTTCCATTTCGCTCTCGGGCAACTGCGCCATCAGGCAGCCCTGCCCCTCGAGCACGAAAAACAGGCTCTCGCCGACCTGGCCGATATCGGCGATGACTTCGCCCTTTTTCGGCGCCATGAGATCGCAGTAGTCGAGAAAGTCATGAATTTCGCGGCGGGTGAGGATGGTGGTGTCCACGAGCTGGCCCAGAAAATGGGCCAGTGCTTCGCGGTCTTCCGGGGTGAAGGTCAGGCGTTCCATGATGTGTGATTGCAGAGTGGCGATGGGTTGGAAGGCGAGGCTTGCAAAGCGTTGCTGCAAGTCATGCTATCGGCTGCACTGGCGAATTCATAGTCCGAAATAGCTTCGAATGCCCGAAAGCAGCATATTGACGGCAATGGCGGTGAGGATGAGGCCCATGAGCTTTTCGGCGGCGTTCATCAC
>JAQTVS010000231.1 GCA_028706735.1 Thiomonas sp. | reverse complement strand
CAGGCCGTAAGCCTTGGAAAACGTGCGCGAGACGATGAGATTGGGAAACTCGCGCACCCAGGCCATGCTGTCGTAACGCAGCGCGGGTTCGATGTATTCCACATAGGCTTCGTCGAGCACCACGGCGATGTGCGGCGGCACCTTGCGCAGAAAGTTGTGCAGTGCGTCTGCAGGCAAAAAAGTGCCGGTTGGATTGTTGGGGTTCGCCACAAAAATCAGCTTGGTCCGCGGGGTGATGGCAGCCAGCATGGCGGACAGGTCGTGACCAAAGTCGCGGTCGGGCACGACCTGATGCGCAGCCCCCACGCCCTGCACCGCTTGGGTATAAACGATGAAGCTGTAGCGCGAATACATGCCGGCATCGGCGTCGGTCAGCAAGGCCCGCGCGGCCATTTCCAGCAGGTCGCTCGAACCATGCCCCAAGGTGATCCAATCAGCAGGAACACCCAGCTTGCTTGCCAGTGCCTGCTTGAGCGCGTAACCGTCGTTGTCGGGGTAGCGGGTGCTGTCGGCCATCGCGGCCATCACGGCTTCGCGCGCCTTGGGCGACATGCCCAGCGGGTTTTCATTCGAGGCCAGCTTGACGATGCGCTCAGGCTGCAAGCCAAACTGCCGCGCCACTTCGGCGATGGGCTTGCCTCCGATGTAGGGCGAAATGGCCTGGACGTAATCGGCGCCCCAGCGGGCTTGCGTGGCGTGTTGTTCTGGCATGGTCAAACTTTCAACGGGTATTCAGGGGGAATGCAAAAAACTGCGGCAAAAAACTGCGGCAAAAAAACGGGGCGCGCTGCAATCAGCCGTCGCGCGGTTTTTTGTCGATGGGATAGGAGCCCAGACACTTGTACATCGCGCACACCCCTTGCAGCTCCCGCAAGGCGGTCGCCACCCGAGGCTCGTCCTGATGCCCTTCGACGTCGATGTAAAAAGCGTATTCCCATTCGCCCGAGCGCGCAGGGCGCGATTCGAACCGGGTCATGCTGACCCCATGCGCGGCGAGCGGCTTAAGCAAGTCATAGACCGCACCGGCGCGGTTCGGCACGGAGAGAATGAGACTGGTGCGGTCGGCCCCGGTTGGCTCGGGCTGGGCCGCGCCGAGCACGACAAAGCGTGTGGTGTTCTGCGCCTCGTCCTGAATGGCGCGCGCCGCGATGTGCAGACCGTAAAGCACCGCAGTCGCCTCGGCGGCGATCCCGGCAATGCCCGCATTTTCCGAAGCCAGCCGGGCGCCCTCGGCATTGCTCGATACCGGCCGAATTTCTGCATTCGGCAGATGCGTGCGCAGCCAGGCCGCACATTGCGCCAGGGCCTGCGGGTGTGCGGCAACCGTCTGGATTCCGTGCAGATCAGGCGTCTGCCGCATGAGGAAATGCCGCACCGGCAGGCTGACCTCGCCGCACAAATGCACGGGGTGCGCCAGCAGCAGATCCATGCTGCGCGCCACCGCACCCTCGGTGCTGTTTTCCACCGGCACGATGGCGAACTCGCTTTCGCCGCTGAGATAGCTGCGAAACACATCGTCGATGGTCGCGCAGGGAAAGCCCTGAGCGCTCGCGCCGAAGAACCGCCGCGCCGCCTGTTCGCTGAACGTGCCGGCCGGGCCGAGATACGCCACGCGCTGCGGCGCCTCCAGCGCGCGGCAGGCCGACATGACCTCGCGCCAGATCGCACTCACCCCCGCATTGCGCAGCGGCCCGGCATTCTGATCGTGCAGCTTTTCAATCACCTGGCGCTCACGCTCAGGACGGAACACCGGCATGTTCAGACGCTGCTTGATGTGGCCAATCTGTTGCGCCGCTTCCGCGCGCTGGTTCAGCAGGGCCAGGATCTGTTTGTCGAGCGCATCGATCTGGTTGCGCCAGGGGTTCAGGTCATCTTGGGAATCTTGGCTCATCGGATTTCAGCCGTGGCGTTTTTCAAAATCTTGCAGATAGTTCACCAGGGCCTGCACGCCGCCGATCGGCATGGCGTTGTAGATCGAAGCACGCATGCCGCCCACCGACTTGTGCCCCTTGAGCTGGAGCAGCCCAGCCGCTTCTGCCCCTTGCAGGAAGGCGGCATTCAAAGTGGTATCACGCAGATGAAACGGCACATTCATGCGCGAGCGGCAATCGCGCGCCACCCGGGTTTCATAAAACTCAGAGGCGTCGAGCGCGTCGTACAGCAGGTGCGCCTTGGCGATGTTGCGCGCTTCCACCGCGTCCAGTCCTTCGAGTCCATTGAAGCGTTGACGCTTGATCCACTGCAGCACCAGCCCGGCGATGTAGATCGCATAGGTGGGCGGGGTGTTGAACATGGAGTGGTTGGCCGCCACCACCGCGTAATCAAATGCGCTGGGGCAATGCGGCAGGGCATGGCCCAGCAGGTCGCGGCGGATGATGACCAGCGTCAGTCCGGCCGGGCCGATGTTTTTTTGCGCGCCGCCATAAATGCAGGCGTAGCGCGACACCTCCACGCGCCGCGACAGCAGATGCGAGGACATATCCGCCACCAGCGGCACGCCACGGCTATCAGGGACGGAGTGAAACTCCACGCCGTCGATGGTTTCGTTGGTGCAGACGTGCAGGTATTGCGCGTCAGGCCGGATGCTCCAGGCGGCGTTGTCGGGAATGCTGCCGTAGCCCTGCGCATCGTGCGCGCTGGCGCTGAGGTGAACGTCGCAATATTTGCGCGCCTCCTGCTGGCTTTTCTGCGACCAGCTTCCGGTCACCACATAGTCGGCCTTTGCACCACGCGACAGGTTGAGCGGAAGGATGGCGTTCTCGGCAATCGCCCCGCCCTGCATGAACAGCACGGCATAGTCGTCTGGGATCTGCAGCAACTCGCGCAGATCGGCCTCGGCCTGCGCGATGATGGACTCGAACTGCGGGCCGCGATGGCTCATCTCCATCACACTCATGCCGCAGCCATGCCAGTCGAGCATCTCGGCCGCCGCCTGCTTCAGCACCTCTTCAGGAATGGCAGCAGGCCCGGCTGAGAAGTTATAAGGACGTTGCATCATCACCCTCGCTTACTCTGCTGCCGTGTCCGTCGCCGCATCGGCATCGGGGGTGGCATCGTCTTCTGTCTCGCCCTCCACCGCTGCCTCCACCACGGGCTGCACCTGGATGAGTTTGGCCTTGGCATCGAGGGCGATCAGGGTCACGCCCTGCGTCGCCCGGCCCAATTCACGGATCTCTTCCACGCGGGTGCGCACCAGCACGCCGGTATCGGTGATCAGCATGATCTCATCGCTGGCCCGCACCAAGCAGGCCGCAACCACCTTGCCATTGCGCTCCGAGGTTTGAATGGCGATCATGCCCTTCGTGCCGCGACCATGGCGGGTGTATTCGGTGATGGACGTGCGTTTGCCATAGCCGTTTTCGGTCGCTGTGAGCACGCTTTGCGTTTCATCCTCGGCCACCAACAGGGCGATGACGGTTTGGTCCGTTTCGAGCTGCATGCCGCGCACGCCGCGCGCCTCGCGGCCCATCGGCCGAACATCGGCCTCGTCAAAACGCACCGCCTTGCCTGAATCGGAGAACAGCATCACGTCATGCTGCCCGTCGGTAATCGCGGCGCCGATGAGGTAGTCATCGTCGTCCAGCCCCACGGCGATGATGCCTGCGGTGCGCCGATTGACAAAGGCGGTGAGCGGGGTCTTTTTCACTGTGCCGCGCGCCGTGGCCATGAAGACGAAATGCTCTTCGTCAAAGGCCTTGACCGGCAGCACCGTGGTGATTTTTTCGCCGGCCTGCAGCGGGAACAGATTGACCAAGGGCTTGCCGCGCGATCCGCGGCCGCCCATCGGCGATTCGTACACCTTCATCCAGTACACGCGGCCACGATTGGAGAAGCACAGCAGCATGTCGTGCGTGTTGGCGACGAACAGTTGCTCGACCCAGTCGTCTTCCTTGGTGCCGGTCGCCAGCTTGCCGCGCCCGCCACGCCGCTGCGCACGATACTCGGCCAGCGGCTGGCTCTTGACATAGCCGGAATGCGAGATGGTGACCACAAGGTCTTGCGGCGTGATGAGGTCTTCGACGTCGATGTCGTAGGCGTTGATCTCGATATGCGAACGCCGCGCATCTCCGAACTCCGCGCGCAGCGTGCTCATCTCGGTTGCGATGATCTCGGTCATGCGCTCCGGCTTGGCCAGGATGTCGAGCAGATCGGCGATCTGCGTCATGACATCCTTGTATTCACCAACGATCTTGTCCTGTTCCAGGCCGGTGAGGCGCTGCAGGCGCATCTGCAGAATTTCCTGCGCCTGGGTTTCACTGAGCCGATAGCCATCCGCCTTGAGTCCGTATCGGGGATCGAGGTCTTCGGGCTGATACAGGCTCAAGTCGCCTTCGACCCGCGAAAGCATCGCCCGCGCTTCGCCTGGTTCCCAGACCTCCTCCAGCAAACGCTCCTTCGCCACCGGCGGCGTGGGCGCGGCCTTGATGAGTTCGATCATGCGATCGACGTTGGCCAGGGCCACGGCCAGGCCTTCGAGCACATGTCCGCGTTCGCGCGCCTTGCGCAGGTCGTAGACGGTGCGGCGGGTGATGATCTCGCGCCGGTGCGACAGGAAAGCCGCAATCAACTGTTGCAGATTGAGCAGGCGCGGCTGGCCATCGATCAGGGCCACCATGTTGACGCCAAAGGTGTCCTGCAACTGGGTCTGCTTGTACAGATTGTTGAGCACCACCTCGGGCACTTCGCCGCGCTTGAGTTCGATGACCACCCGCATGCCGGATTTGTCGGACTCATCCTGGATGTGGCTGATGCCCTCAATCTTCTTTTCTTGCACCAGCTCGGCAATGCGCTCCAGCAAGGTCCGCTTGTTCACCTGATACGGCAGCTCGTCCACGATGATGGCTTGGCGCTGGCCCTTTTCGAGGTCCTCGAAATGGCAGCGGGCGCGCATCACCACGCGTCCACGTCCCGTGCGGTAGGCATCGCGCACGCCGGAGGTGCCATAAATGATGCCGGCCGTAGGAAAATCCGGCGCGGGCACGCGCTCCATCAGGTCTTCGATCGACGCGTCCGGGTGGCGCAGCAGGTGCAGACAGGCGTCCAGCACTTCGCCCAGGTTATGCGGCGGAATATTGGTGGCCATCCCCACCGCGATACCCGAAGATCCGTTGATCAACAGATTGGGCAGCCGAGTCGGCAACAGCAGCGGCTCCTGCTCAGAGCCGTCGTAGTTCGGCCCGAAGTCAACGGTTTCCTTGTCGATATCGGCCAGCATTTCATGCGCGATCTTTGACAGCCGGATTTCGGTGTAACGCATCGCGGCGGCGTTGTCGCCGTCCACCGACCCGAAGTTTACCTGTCCGTC
>JAQTVS010000230.1 GCA_028706735.1 Thiomonas sp. | reverse complement strand
GCCAGTGGCGAACAGCGCCTGCGTGGTCAGTTCGCCCATCACCGCGGCAACCAGCACGGCGGCGATTTCGCGCAGCGCCAACCCGCCCAGAATGATTTCGGCGACGAACAGCGTGCCCGCGATCGGCGCGTGATACGCCCCGGCAAAGCCCGCCGCCGCGCCGCAGGCGACGATGAGACGGCGGTGCGCCGCGTCCGTCTTGCCGATGCGCCCTAGAAGCGACGACACCAGCGCCGCGAACTGGATCATGGTGCCCTCGCGGCCGATGGTGATGCCGCTGCTCACCCCGATCAGCGAGGACAGTGTGCGGGTGAGGTTGGGGCCGAGCGGCAACCTGCCATCGCCCACCAGCACCGCTTCCATGTATTCCGGCCCGCGCGGGCGTTTGATCCAGCGGTGCCCCGCCCACATCACCAGTCCGCCCAGCGTGGCGCCCACCGTGGGAATGAGCACCCGCGCCCACTGCGGCAGCCCGGCTGCCGCGGCCACCAGATGCTCCTGCTCGGAATAGATCCGCATGATGGCGTACATCGCCTGGCGGAAGCCTTCCACCGCGATGGCGCTGATGAAGCCGACCAGCGCGCCGACCAAGGTCATGGGCACCATCTGGTCGATGTTCTGCCAGAACAGGCGCAGGCGGCCAAACAACGCGGAAGACACGGGGCGACTCGCTTTCTCGATTCAGCCAGGGGGTGGCGAATCCATCGAAAAATGAATTTGAATTGATCAAAATCATATCGGCATCTGGTTGATGCAGGCGTGAAAAAACGTGAACGCAGCAGGCAACTCCCTGCGGCTAAGCTGTCGCCATGCACTTCCTCGACAAAATCGTCCCATCCGGGCAACTCGACGCCCGAGTTGCCGCTTTGCCCCGACCCGTGGTGTTCACCAACGGCGTGTTCGACATCCTGCACCGCGGCCATGTGGTGTACCTCGCGGCAGCGCGGGCGCTGGGCGGCAGTCTGGTGCTCGGGCTCAATGCCGACGCCTCGGTGCGCCTGCTCGGCAAAGGGCCGGAGCGCCCGCTCAACCCCCAGGACGATCGCGCTGCAGTGCTGGCGGCGCTGGAAAGCGTCAGCCTCGTCACGCTGTTTGAAGACCGCATGCCGCTGGCGCTGATCGCCCGCGTGCGGCCAGACCTTTACGTCAAGGGCGGCGACTACGACATGGCCACACTGGCAGAAACCGCACTGGTGCAGACCTGGGGCGGGCGCTCCGTGGCGATTCCTTTTGTCGAAGGCCGATCCACCACCGGCCTGGTGCAGCGCATTCGTGGAGAGTCGGCATGAGCGCTGTGCAGACGCTCGGCCTGTCCGTGGCCATCCCCGGCGCCGACGTGCTGCGCCTCAGGCACCTGCTGGTCGATTTCAACGGCACACTCGCCCAAGACGGCCAGTTGATCGCAGGCGTTGCCGAGCGCCTGGTCGCACTGAGCCGCGTGCTCGAAGTGGACGTGCTGACCGGCGACACCTACGGCACCGTGGCGCAAGCCCTGTCCGGCCTGCCCGTGCGCCACACCGTGGTGCGGACCGGCGCGGACAAGACCGCCTGCGCCAGAAGTCTGCTGGACGCGGGCGTTGCGGCGATCGGCAATGGCCGCAACGATGTGGACATGCTGCGCGCCGCCACGCTCGGCGTCGCCGTCATCGGCCCGGAATGCAGCCACGCACTCACGCTGACTGCGGCGCAACTCGTCGCCCCCGGCATCCTCGCCGCGCTCGACCTCTTTTTGCAGCCGCAGCGCCTGATCGCCGGCCTGCGGCCCTGATGTGCCGCGAGCTTGCGGCACATCACCCTGACCTGCATGATGCGGGCTAACATGTTTTGCAGATTGTCTTGTTTTCTCATTCCACTCAGGAGCCCACCATGACCAAATCCGTTCAAGAGATCAAGTCCGACGTCGCCCTCGTGATCGACCACGCCGAAGATCTTCTCAAACAGGCTGCGGCCAGCAGCGGCGAACAGGCCGCCGAGCTGCAGCGCCGCGGCATGAAGCTGCTGCGCCAGGCCGCCGAAAAAGCGCAGGACCTGCAGGACGTCGTGGTGGATCGCAGTAAAGCCGCCGCGCAAGCCACCGACGACTATGTGCATGACCATCCGTGGAAAGCCATCGGCATGGCCGCCGCCGTCGGCCTGACCGTGGGCCTGCTGATCAACCGCGGCCGTTGAACCGTTGCGCACATGACAGAGACCGGACAGGGCGCTGAGCCCCAAGGGGTTGGAGCAGCATGGCAGCGCCTGCTGAGCCGTGGCGGCGTCTTGATGCAAAGCCGGATGGAGCTCGCTGCCATTGAACTGGGCGAGGAACGCCAGCGCCTGCAGACCCTGCTGCTGTTTGGCTTGGTGGCCGTGTTTTTCGGCCTTCTGGCGCTGGGCAGCCTCACCGCCCTGCTCGTCATCCTGTTCTGGAATCTGGGCCACTGGCAAGTCCTGACGCTGCTCAGTCTGCTCTATGCCGGGGTCGCGGCCTATTGCGCCTACCGCCTGCGTGAGGCGCTTCGCAATGCGCCCCCGCCTTTTGCCGCCACCCGCGCCGAGTTCGCCAAAGACAGTGCTGTCTGGCGCGCCCGGCACTGAAAAATTTGGTCATGTCACAGCACGCGCCCGGCCCCCCAAAACAGCTTCCCGCCTCCGTGCGCAAGCAGTTGCTGGTGGCGCGCATGGCAGTGGAGCGTGTGGAGTTTGTCCAGGCTGTCGAGGAGTTCCGAATTCAGGCGCGCCCTGCCCACATGATGTGGCAGGCGCTGTCGGGGGCAGTGCTCGGGAGCATGAATCCGGTGGCGTCGCTGCTGCGGGCATTGAGTTTTACCCGCAGCCATCCCTACGTCGGCTCGCTCCTTGGTTCAGGCGTGTCGTTTCTGCTGCGCAAGCGCCTGTCGCGCGCCTGGCTGCTCCGCTTGTTGAAGCTTGGAATGGCGGGCGGCGCGATGTACGGCGCCATACAGTTCCTGCGCAAAGACGCGGCGCCGGATTGAGTGGCGATCGACGCTCATGAAAAAAGCCCAGATGGTTCTGGGCTTTTTTCATGATTTGGTGGGTTGTGACAGGCTCGAACTGTCGACCTACGGATTAAGAGCCTCCCGAATGCGAAAAACGGCAACACAGCACAACGAAAAACACCAGCAATATCAACGATATAGAGCAATGTCTGTTTTGTGTCGTGCTGTGGATAACTGCCCTTTTTTGTCCCTGAGTGCCCCGCCAGTGCCCCACAGGTCAGCGACTCCGCTTGGATCGCCAGACCTTGCGCCTCTTGCTGCGGTGGATGCGTGTTGCCAGTCGCCTGAGCGCAGCAATACGCGGTGCCTGTAGTCGCATTGCGGCCAGCAGCGCAGCGTCGTATAGGCCATGGATGCGTGCATTCGCAGATGACCGGGCCTTACCCTCTGGCGTCTTTGGCCCGGTGGACTGCTCCCACGGTCGCCATGTGCGGATCAGCTCGGCTTGCTTGGCGCGGCTCTCCGATGTCCATCTGGGCATTGACTAGTTCCTTCCGACTTTTCGGCGCGGATCAGGCGCTCAACCCTTGCAGCCACACCTCGAACTCCTCGGAGCTGACACGCTTGCAAGCGGCTTCGATGTGGGCGGCAACCTTGCTGCGATACATCTCGGTCATGCGCTCGGCGTCTGCGGCCATCTTGCGAAAGTGCCGGATCGCATCGGCGTGGTTTTTCAGCGCGAATGCCGTTCGATCAGGATGCGCGGCCAGGTGCAGCACTTCGGCAGTGACAACCTGCGATGCGGCGTCGGCTTCCAGATCAGAACGATCATCCGGCGGTGGACTGAGTGCGGCCAGTAACTCGGCTTTGTGAGCGCGGATCTTCTGCCGCAGTTCATCGGTCAGCCGCCCTTTCGGACTGACGCGCAGGCCGTCGGGTGCCGGGTCGAGCGTCAACCCGGCGGCGCGGATTTCTTCAAGCAATCCCGCTGCAATCATCAGAGCACCTCGCTTTCATCCTCGGAACTATCGGGCGCGTCGGTGGCGTCGTTTTGCTGAAGATGCTCAAAGTTTGCTGAAGATGCTGAAGATGCCCAAGAATTTTTGTTGAGCATCTTCAGTGATTCTTGAGCACCTTCAGGGAAAACCCATTCCCAGGTCTGTTTCTGGCCGGGTGCAAAATTGCCGCCGTTCTTCCGGGCTTTGACGCCCAGCGCGTCCTTGGCGCGTCGAATCGTCGAGCCGCTGTAGCCCGCTTCGCGCGCATCCGCCATCGCCTGCTTGGACGGAACCGGGCCGTCCTTCAGCAGATCGCGCAGGAATCCCTCAGCATCAGACAGGGCGCTTCCCTCGCTGGTGTCGGTCGGTGTCTCGGCTACGGCCAGCAGATCACGCGCCTCTCCCTCCAAAGTCTCACGCCAGCCGATGCGCTGACCGAATATGCCGGGTGCGACTTCGATCTGCTCCAGCGAGTAAGCGAACCCTCCGCCATCCGGGCCAAGATTGGACTTGGCGCGAACGAAGATGCGGCGGGGCGGTTCGTCGCCTTCGGCCTGTTCCTTGGCGGCCACTAACACCATTCGGGCCAGCGCGGCGTAGGCCAGGCTTCCGGATATGCGCTCGGTCACTTCCCTGCCCTGCGTCCCCTTGCTGAAGTGGTGGATGCCGATCACCGTGCAATCCAGCCGGTCGGCCATGTCCACCACAGCCTGAAGCGCGCGTCGCACCTCGTTGTTGCGGTGGTTGTCGCCAGCGACTGCCGACACAATCGGGTCGATCACCATCAATCGCGGCGCAGCGAGTTTCGCGGCTTCGGCCTCCAATAACGGCATGTCGCGTGCCGGGTCGAAGCCGTTGCCGTCGCTGACGCCTTGGACGAAGTGAACCCGGCTCAAATCAGCGCCAGCGGCCTTCAGGCGCGGCGCAAGCGTTGCCGCTGGGTCATCCTCCCCACTCCAGATCAGAACGTCGCCAGCGTCCCGGCAAAGCCAGCCATCGGGCCATTTGCCGCCTGATGTGACGGTTGCGGCCAAACTCATCGCAATGGTGGTTTTGCCGCATGACGGTGCACCGCCGAGAATCACAAATTTCCCGGCTGGCAGGAATCCCTTCCAAAGCCACTTGACGGGCTCCAATTTGATCTGATCGCCACGGAGCAGCTGAACTGTCGGCGCATCCTTGGCGGGCTGCTCTACAGCCATCGGCAGGGCGCTCATGCTGTCACCTCCCGCATGTAGCAATGCAAGTCGTTGAAGTCGGTCAGGCTCTCAGGCGCACCATCCGGCCAGACCGGGCGCACCATCTTTCCGTGAACGGCAGCAGCCGCCTCTCGTGCTTTCGTCAGACCGGGATTGCCGGGCGTCAGCCGATCATCATCGGCACAG
>JAQTVS010000229.1 GCA_028706735.1 Thiomonas sp. | reverse complement strand
CGGCGGGCACATCGGGCTGATGGAACACGCGGCTGAAATCGAGCCCACGCGCCTTCCAGTGCTCGACGCCCTTGCGCGCGTCGATCAGCTCGGTGCGGCCGACCAGATCCTCGAACTTGCGCACGCCGAGCTGGGCCATGATGGCGCGCACTTCTTCGGCGATGAAGAAGAAGAAATTCACCACATGCTCGGGCTTGCCCGAGAACTTCTTGCGCAAGGCCGGGTCTTGCGTGGCCACGCCCACCGGGCAGGTGTTGAGGTGGCATTTGCGCATCATGATGCAACCCTCGACCACCAGCGGCGCGGTGGCGAAGCCGAATTCGTCGGCGCCGAGTAGCGCGCCGATGACCACGTCGCGGCCGGTCTTGATCTGGCCGTCCACCTGCACGCGGATGCGGCTGCGCAGGCGGTTGAGCACCAGGGTCTGCTGGGTTTCGGCCAGTCCGATTTCCCACGTAGACCCGGCATGCTTGATGGATGACAGCGGCGAGGCGCCAGTGCCGCCGTCATGCCCGGCGATGACCACATGATCGGCCTTGGCCTTGGCCACCCCGGCGGCCACCGTGCCCACGCCGCTTTCAGCCACCAGCTTGACGCTGATGGACGCGCGGGAATTGGCGTTCTTCAGATCGTGGATGAGCTGGGCCAGGTCTTCGATGGAGTAAATGTCGTGGTGAGGCGGCGGCGAGATGAGGCCCACGCCCGGCACCGAGTAGCGCAGCATGCCGATGTACTCGGACACCTTGCCGCCGGGGAGCTGGCCGCCCTCGCCGGGCTTGGCGCCCTGCGCCATCTTGATCTGGATCTGATCGGCGCTGGCCAGGTATTCGGCCGTGACGCCGAAGCGGCCGGACGCGACCTGCTTGATCTTGGAACGCAGTGAATCGCCGTTCTTGAGCGGAATGTCGCTGACGATGCGCTCGGCTCCGAGCACGCTGCCGATGGTGTCGCCGTCCTGGATGCCGGCAGAGCCCGTGCGCATTTCCGCGCGGTAGCGCAGCGGGTCTTCGCCACCCTCGCCGGTATTGCTCTTGCCGCCGATGCGGTTCATCGCCACCGCCAGGGTCGAGTGCGCTTCCGTGGAAATGGAGCCCAGCGACATGGCGCCGGTGGCAAAGCGCTTGACGATCTCTGCGGCTGGTTCCACCTCATCAATGGCAATTGCCTTGCTGGGGTCGATCTTGAACTCGAACAGGCCGCGCAGGGTGAGCATGCGGCGCGACTGGTCGTTGATGATCTGCGCGTATTCCTTGTAGGTGTTGTAGTTGCCGGCGCGGGTGGAATGCTGCAGCTTGGCGATGGCGTCAGGCGTCCACATATGTTCTTCGCCGCGTGTGCGCCAGGCATAGTCGCCCCCGGCGTCAAGCATGGTGGCGAGCACGGGCGAATCGCCAAAAGCATCGCGGTGCATGCGCAGCGCTTCTTCGCCCACCTCGAACACGCCGATCCCCTCAACCTGCGTGGAAGTGCCGGTGAAATATTTGTCCACCAGCGCGCGCGACAGGCCCACGGCTTCGAAGATTTGCGCGCCGCAGTAGCTCATATAGGTGGAGATGCCCATCTTGGACATCACCTTCTGCATGCCCTTGCCGATGGCCTTGACGTAGTTGGTGATTGCCTTTTCCGCGCTGAGGTCGCCCGGCAGGTCTTTGGCCATTGCCGCAATGGTGTCAAGCGCCAGATACGGGTGCACCGCCTCGGCGCCATAGCCAGCGAGCACGGCGAAATGATGCGTTTCGCGCGCGCTGCCGGTTTCCACCACCAGCCCGGTCTGCGTGCGCAGGCCATGGGCGGTGAGGTGCTGATGCACCGCGCTCATGGCGAGCAGCGCCGGAATGGCCACGCGCTCGGCGCTCATGTGGCGGTCGGTGATGATGAGGATGTTGTGGCCGCTCTTGAGCGCATCCACGGCTTCGGCGCAAATGGACGCAATGCGCGCCTCGATGCCTTCCTGCCCCCAGGCCACCGGATAGCAAATGTCGATCTCGTAGCTGCGGAACTTGCCGCCGGTGTGCTGCGCGATGGAGCGCAGCCGCGCCATGTCGTCATAGTCGAGCACGGGCTGGCTGACTTCAAGACGCATGGGCGGATTGACCTGGTTGATGTCGAGCAGATTGGGCCGCGGGCCGATGAAGGACACCAGCGACATCACCATGTTCTCGCGGATCGAATCGATCGGCGGATTGGTCACCTGCGCAAACAGTTGTTTGAAATAGTTATACAGCGGCTTGGCGCGGTTGGACAGCACCGCCAGCGCAGCATCGTTGCCCATTGAGCCCACGGCCTCGTCAGCCTTTTCGGCCATCGGCGCCATCAGGAACTTGAGGTCTTCCTGCGTGTAGCCGAAAGCCTGCTGGCGGTCGAGCAGGGGAATGGATGAAGGCGCGGCATGGCCCAGATGATCGAGGTCGTCAATGCGGATGCGCAGATTCTCGATCCACTGGCCGTAGGGACGCGCGCTGGCGAGCTGGCCCTTGATTTCCTTGTCGTCGATGATGCGGCCGGCCTCCATGTCGATGAGGAACATCTTGCCCGGCTGAAGCCGCCACTTCTTGACGATGTGGCTCTCGGAAATGGGCAGCACGCCCGACTCGGACGCCATGATGACCAGATCATCGTCGGTCACGATGTAACGCGCCGGGCGCAGGCCATTGCGATCGAGCGTGGCGCCGATCTGGCGGCCATCGGTGAAGGCGATCGCGGCGGGGCCGTCCCACGGCTCCATCATGGCGGCGTGGTACTCGTAGAAGGCGCGGCGGCGCGGGTCCATCAGCGTGTGCTGCTCCCAAGCCTCGGGAATCATCATCATCATGGCGTGCGACAGCGGGTAGCCCGCCATCAGCAGCAGTTCCAGACAGTTGTCGAAGCTGGCGGTGTCGCTCTGGCCGGGATAGATCAGCGGCCAGAGCTTCTGCAGATCGGCGCCGAGCACCGGCGACGACACGGCGCCCTCGCGCGCGCGCATCCAGTTGTAGTTGCCCTTGACGGTGTTGATCTCGCCGTTGTGCGCCACCAGCCGGTAGGGGTGGGCCAGCGGCCATTCGGGGAAGGTGTTGGTGGAAAACCGCTGATGCACCAGCGCCAGCGCCGACACCACGCGCGGGTCTTTGAGGTCTTTGTAGTACTCGCCCACCTGATCGGCCAGCAGCAGACCCTTGTAAACAATCGTGCGCGCTGACATCGACGGCACGAAATACTCTTTGCCGTGGCGCAGATCGAGCTTCTGGATCGCATGGCTGGCGGTCTTGCGGATGACGAACAGCTTGCGCTCCAGCGCGTCTGTCACCATCACATCCGGGCCGCGGCCGATGAACACCTGGCGGATCACCGGCTCCTTGGCCCGAACCGTGGGCGACATGGGCATGTCGGCATCGACGGCCACGTCGCGCCAGCCGAGAAGTTCCTGGCCTTCGGCGCGGATGGCGCGCTCGATTTCCTGCTCGCAAGCCAGGCGTGACGCCTCTTCACGCGGCAGGAAGATCATGCCCACGCCATATTCGCCCGGCGGCGGCAGTTCCACGCCCTGCGCCGCCATTTCTTCGCGGAAAAAGGCATCAGGAATTTGCAGCAGGATGCCCGCGCCGTCGCCCATGAGCTTGTCGGCCCCCACCGCGCCGCGATGGTCGAGGTTTTTCAGGATGAGCAGGCCGTTCTGCACGATGTCGTGCGATTTGCTCCCCTTGATGTGCGCGACAAAGCCCACGCCGCAGGCGTCGTGCTCGTTTTGCGGGCAATACAGGCCATCGCGCGACAAGGCGGCGATTTCAGAAGTTGAGGCGGGCGTTGGGGAGGTGGACATGGAAGGCTCCGCGAGAGATCGACAAGAGAACGCGAATTTACTGCATCGCAGCAGGCGACGCAAGAAAAAAACATTACTGTGTCCCCTTTTAATTGGCAAAAAATTAAGGCTACGATTTATTTGGGGACGGAATAAACCTTGCTTCCTGTGCAGATTCAAGCAAATTTCGTGCGAGGCCGTCCGCGTCGGCCGGGGCGGACACTCCGCCCGCTGCTGGCTTCGAGTTGCTGCAAAAACGCCGCATCGCCCACCGCCGCGCCGCGGCGCAACGCGTCTTCCAGTGCGGCCGCGCTCGCAGTGCCGTGCCCTGTCTGAAGACGCTGGCGGTAAGCCGCCTCGCGTTCGAACGGAGTATTGCCCAGGCCCCAATAGGCGGCGGGCAAAGACAAGACCAAATCGGCTGCGCCAGCGATCGTTTCTCCGCAATGGGCGGCGCGGCTGCTCCAGCGCCACGTCGCACCGTCGGCAATGCCTGCGGCGTGCTCGGCATCCCGGTCGATCCAGGCCATCGCTGCCAATTCCCACTCGCCCGGCTGAATGACTGCGCTACGAAAGCGCCCCGCCCAGACGGGTGCACGCGCCGCCAGGGGCGCGGTTGCGTCGTCCGGGGCTGCGCGTTCCTGCGCCCTGCTGGTGCGTCGCGCCAGTCCCTGCACAAAAGTGGAGAGCTTCGGCGCAGAGTCGGGCGTGAGCAGAAGCCAGACCGCCTGCGGCAACACCGTGTAGGCATGCAGCCGCACCGCAGAAGTGTCCAGCCCCTCGCGCATCCAGAGCAGAAAGCGGTCCCGCTGCAGCGCGCTCGCCAGAGGGACCGCGCCGGAAGCGGCCTGCAACTGGACCAGATGCGCGTGCCCGGGGCCGAACAGACGCGCCTGACGCGCCATGCTGCGCGTGTCAGCTGCGCGAGCCGCAGCGCAGGGCGTCGATCTGGTCAAGCAGATCCAGCACCAGCGCTGCGGCAGCCGCGTTGAGCTCCAGGTCGCGCTGCAGACGCACGGCGCGGCGCGCACGGCTCAAAGACTCGCCGCTGAATCGCCACTGCGCCGCCTGCCCCGCCGAGCGCATGGCAGGCAGCGGATCGATCACGCCCTCCTCCACCAAGTGCACGATCTGCGTGCGCTCCACCCGGCAGACCGCGCAGAGGTCGTCCATGCTGAGTTCGACCTGCTCTTCCAGAACGATGCCGCACAGCGGCCCGGTGTTGTTGGAGGTGCTCATGCCTTGGCTCCTTGCTTGAGATGGGCCCGCGGGTTGAACGCGGAAAACGCATCCCGCAAATGCTGATAGGCCGCCCGCCCCGCGTCGGTCTCGGCAGGCGGCAGCACGATTTGCGTGACCACATACAAATCGCCCGGTGTCGCGCCCGGAATCCCACGGCCCTTGAGACGCAAGCGGCGGCCAGACGCGCTAGCCGGAGGAATTTTCAACTCGACCGGCCCGTCCGGGGTCGGCGCCTGCACTTCGGCGCCCAGCGCCGCCTCCCATGGCGCCAGCGGCAGATCGACGAACACATCGCGCCCTTCCAC
>JAQTVS010000228.1 GCA_028706735.1 Thiomonas sp. | reverse complement strand
AGCTCAAGGGCAAGGCGCTGGAAGCGTTTGCCGATGTGCATGACGCCTTCATGAAAATGCGCCGCGCCTATGATAAGGATGGATACCGTTCCGCCAGCTACCTCAAGGCGCAGGAGGCCATCTCCAACGCTCTGATGGAAGTGCGCTTTACTGCCCGAACGGTCGAAAAGCTGTGCAATCTGCTGCGCGCGCAGGTGGACGAAGTGCGCCGCTATGAACGCGAAATTCGCCGCTACGCCGTGGACCGCTGCGGCATGCCGCAGGAGGAGTTCATCAAGTCCTTCCCCGGACATCAGCTCGATCTGAAGTGGGTGGACAAGCACGTCGCCGCGAACAAGTCGTATTCCGTCATCCTCAGCCGCAATGTGCCGGCGATCAAGGAACTGCAGCAAAAGCTCATCGATATCCAGACCCGCGTCGTGGTGCCGCTGGGCGACCTGAAGGAAATCAACACCCAGATGAGCTTGGGCGAGCAAGCGGCGCGTGAAGCCAAGCGTGAGATGATCGAGGCCAACCTGCGCCTGGTGATTTCGATTGCGAAGAAGTACACCAATCGCGGCCTGCAGTTTCTCGACCTGATCCAGGAAGGCAACGTCGGCCTGATGAAAGCGGTGGACAAGTTCGAATATCGCCGCGGCTACAAGTTCTCGACCTACGCCACCTGGTGGATTCGTCAGGCCATTACCCGCTCGATCGCTGATCAGGCGCGTACCATCCGTATTCCGGTGCACATGATCGAGACCATCAACAAGGTCAACCGCATTTCGCGTCAGCACTTGCAGGAGACGGGCACGGAGCCCGACGCTGCTGTGCTGGCCGAGAAGATGGAAATGCCCGAGGACAAGGTGCGCAAAATCCTCAAGATCGCGCGCGAGCCGATCTCCATGGAAACGCCCATCGGCGACGACGACGATTCGCATCTTGGCGACTTCATCGAAGACTCGGGCACCCTGGCGCCCACCGAGGCGGCCATGCAGGCGGGGTTGCGCGACGTGGTCAAGGAAATTCTGGACTCGCTCACGCCGCGCGAAGCCAAGGTGCTGCGCATGCGCTTCGGCATCGAGATGGCCAATGACCACACGTTGGAAGAAGTGGGCAAGCAGTTTGATGTGACGCGCGAGCGCATCCGGCAGATTGAGGCCAAGGCGCTGCGCAAACTCAAGCATCCCACCCGATCCGACAAGCTCCGCAGCTTTCTCGATACGCTCTGAGCGTGTTGTCCCGTTGGCCACACACAGCCAGCGGGCGCTCACGCTAGACTTCGAGCATGACACAAGCGCGAAAAACTGCAATCCGCACCATCGTCTTTGCCGATGTCGCAGGCAGCACCGCACTTTTTCAGTCCCTCGGCAATACCGAAGCCACCGCGCTGGTCACTCAGGTGGTGTCGAACATGGCGCGCAGCCTCAAAGCGGCAGGCGGCGAGGTGGTGAAAACCCTGGGCGACGGCATCCTCGCGACCTTTGAGCACAACACGCCGGCGCTCAATGCCTGCATCGACATCCAGCGCACCTGTTCCAATGCGGGCGCGGTCGATGCCACGGGCGCCCGGCAGAAACTCCCGCTCAAAATCGGCATGGCGCGTGGATTCGTCGTGCTGGCGCCGGGCGATTGTTTCGGCGACCCGGTCAATGCCGCCTCACGTCTGTCAGATTCCGCCGGCGCCGGACAGATCCTGATCGGTGATGCTGTGATGGAAGCGTTGCCGCTGGAGTTGCTCGCGCGCCTGCGCAGCCTGGGCGCCATCTTTCTGCGCGGCTATGACGTTCCGGTGCCGGTGCATCAAGTGGATTGGGAGGCGCAGGTCGATATGGGCCAGACCATGCCGCAAGTGCCCTCGCGTATTGATTACAGCAGCCAGTTGCTCAATCTGTCGTGGCTGGACTTTGCGGTGGACTATTCCGCAGATCAGATGCCCATCGTCATCGGACGCACGACTGGAGCCGACTTTATGGTGAACGATCTGCGTGTATCACGCCAGCACGCGCGCATCGACTGGCGCGGCAGCTACTTCATGCTGACCGACCTCAGCAGCAACGGCACCTGGGTGCGCTACACCGGAAACGACACCACACTGGCCTTGCGTCGCAATGAATGCGTATTGCATGGGCAAGGTGAAATCACCCTCGGCGCCAAGCCGTCAGACCCGACCGCTCCCGCAGTGATGTTTCAGATTCATCCGCATTAGCCTGTATTCACTCACTGTCTCCATGTCCCTTTCCGACCCGACCGGCTATCAACACGGAGCCCCCGCGAACACCGCCATCCTCCTTGTCAATCTGGGAACACCGGACGCCCCGACCGCGCCTGCGCTGCGGCGCTATCTCGGTGAGTTTCTGAGCGACCCCCGGGTGGTGGAGATTCCCAAACCCATCTGGTGGCTGATACTCAACGGCATCATCCTGCCGATCCGCTCGTCCAAGTCCGCCGCGAAATATGCCACGGTGTGGACCGAGCGCGGCTCCCCTTTGCAGACCGGCACCGCGGACCTGACACAGGCGGTCGCCGCAGAATTGGCCTCGCGGGGCCACCACCTGCAACTGCGCTACGCCATGCGCTACGGCAATCCGTCGGTCAACAGCGTGCTGGACGACCTTGCGCGGCAGAACGTCACCCGCATCCTGCTCGCGCCGCTTTACCCGCAATACTGCGCCGCCACCACAGCCTCGACCCTGGATGCGGTGACCGCGTGGACACGCCGCAGCCGCCGCGTTCCTGAACTGCGTGTGCTCAATCACTTTCACGACGTTCCGGCCTATATCGACGCCCTGGCGCACAAGATCGAAGCCGACTGGCAGCAACATGGCAGGCCGGACAAACTGGTGATGAGTTTTCACGGCATGCCCGCGCGCACCCTCAAACTCGGTGATCCGTATCACTGTGAATGTCATCAAACGGGTCGCCTGCTTGCAGAGCGGCTGCAACTTCCCGCCTCGGGCTATCAGGTGACATTTCAGTCGCGTTTTGGCAAGCAGGAATGGCTGCAGCCTTACACCGAACCCACCTTGCGCAAGCTGGCGCAAGAGGGTGTCGGCCGGGTGGATGTGGTGTGTCCCGGGTTCAGCGTGGACTGTCTGGAAACCCTCGAAGAAATTGCCATGGAGGGCAAGCAGGCTTTTCTATCCAGCGGAGGAAAAACCTTCCGCTACATCGATTGTCTGAATGCCGATACGCATTGGGCGCAGGCATTGAGCGGCCTGCTCGAAACGCATCTGCAGGGCTGGAATACCCAGGCCTTGCCCAATCAGGCGGCGCTCGCTCAAACGCGCAGCCTGGCGCAGGCGATGGGCGCCAGCAATCTCGCCTGATTTTGTCTGTTTTTTGCTTGATTCCGCCCGATTCACTTGCGCGCCGACGGCGGGGTGGAGCGGGCTTCGCGCCAGAATTGCGCTGCGAGTCCAACCCCCAGGCCGATCACGCCAACCACGAGCAGATAGAGCACCAGTTCTGCCAGAGACATCGCATTCTCCTTGTTCAAAAAGCCGCATCGCTGCGGCGCTCGTCGGAAATGGAGTCGGTTCTGTCGACAAGAGTTCCCGGTTGCTGCAACGCGTCCTGAGAAAACGCCGGGCCGCCCCAAGTTTTCTTGACCCCCACGGGGGGCGGGCTGGGCCATCCCCCTCCCGACCTCCCCCACGCCGTGGGGGAGGTGAGATCACTCCCTCCCCGCTCGTGGGGAGGGATGGGGTGGGGAGTGCACGGCCCTGGGGGCGCTCAGTCGGTAGACGAGCGATCGGCAAAGTCCAGCGCGGCGGAGTTGATGCAGTAGCGCAGGCCGGTGGGATTGGGGCCGTCCGGGAAGACATGGCCGAGGTGGGCGCCGCATTGACCGCATTGCACCTCGGTGCGCACCATGCCGTAGGCGGTATCGCGCACTTCTCGGATGACGGCTTGCGCCGTGGGCTGCCAGAAGCTGGGCCAGCCGCTGCCCGACTCGAACTTGGTGCGCGAGTCGAACAGCGGCGTGCCGCAGCACACGCAGCGATAGATGCCATCGCCGTGATGATCCCAGTAGAGGCCGGTGAACGGCGGTTCGGTGGCGCTGCAGCGGGTGACGCGGTACTGTTCGTCAGTCAGTTTGCTGCGCCAGACGGCGTCATTCGCGTCTTCGGTGGCGGGTTTGGTCATGAGGTCTCCTTCAAGATGAGCAGGACAGACAGGCGGGAGGCGCGTGTTCCGGTGGCGCTTCAGCGTAATGTGCGGGTGCGGCCTGCGCATCGAAAGGCCGCTGCAGCGCGTGCAGCAATCGCCGCACTTCGGTGAAGTCGCCCGCCTCGGCTTGGGCGATGGCGGCCTGCGCCAAGTGATGGCGCAGAACGACGTGCGGATTGACGGCGCCCATGGCCGCGGCACGCGCCGCGTCGTTGCTGTTTTCGGCCCGCAGGCGCGCGCGGTAGCGGGTCACCCATTCGGCAAACCGTTGCGGCTCGCGCCCGAATTGCGCAGCGAGCGCGGGGGGGATGGGCGCACGCGCATCGGCAGCAAGCAGTGCGAGATGGCGAAAGCTCAAGGTCCAGTCGCTGCGCTCGCCCTCCATGGTGTCCAGTAGATCCTGAAATAGATCACCGTCGTCCGGTTGCGGCGCGGTCAGCCCGAGCTTGGCGGCGAGCTGTTGCTGCATGGCCTGCACATACTGGGGACGAAATTGATCCACCGCGGCCAGCGCCGATTCCGGCTCGTCGATCAGCGGCAACAGGGCTTGGCCCAGCGCCAGCAGATTCCAGTGCGCCACCGCCGGTTGGCGACCGTAGGCATAGCGTCCGCCGCGGTCGGTGGTGTTGGGGGTGTGCCGCGGGTCGTAGGCGTCGAGAAAGGCGAAGGGGCCGTAGTCGATGGTCCAGCCCAGGATGGACATATTGTCAGTATTCATCACCCCGTGTATGAAGCCGACCGACTGCCATTGCGCCATCAGCCGGGCGGTGCGGGCCACTACCCATTGCAATAGCGCCAGCGCGGGCTGCGGGGCACCGGCGCAGTCCGGGCAATACCGGGCGATCACCCAGTCGGTCAGCGCGCGCAACTGCTCGGTCTGGCCGTTGTAGCTGAAATGCTCGAAATGGCCGAAGCGCACAAAGCTCGGCGATAAGCGGGTGACCATGGCCGCTGTTTCGATGCGCTCGCGCCGCACCGGGCGGCTGGAGCCCACCAGGCACAGCGCCCGCGTGGTCGGTATGCCCAGCGCGGCCATGGCTTCCGAGCACAGAAATTCGCGGATGGACGAACGCAGCACTGCCCAGCCGTCGCCCATGCGCGAAAACGGCGTGCGGCCACTGCCCTTGAATTGCACTTCCCAACGGGCATAACCGCCGCTGTCCCGCCCCCCGCTGGTATCTA